>NZ_MVKA01000048.1:0-20444 GCF_002042905.1 Geobacillus sp. LEMMY01 | reverse complement strand
AAGAAGGCTCGCTGCAATTGGGCAAGCTGTTTGGGGCTTCTTTCAACTTTCTGCGCCCACACAGCGCGCCGGAAGGCAGGTGCMGGTCGTCATCCCGGAACTGGCGGATCTTCCGCATATGCCGGCCCGGTGGACGAAGCTGATCGCCATGGCACAAGCGTTTCTCCAACAAGAGGCGGCCTGACTTTTTTGTCCTCCGGAGCCCGTTGAACAGAACTCCTGCCGGATTCGGCGAAGCGAACCCTTGACCAACCGAACACCGCCAAAGGTAAAATTCGGTCATGGCAAGGGCGGCTTTCTTATTGCCTTCTTTTTTGTCCCCGTCGCCCTTGATGACTCTTCCGCACCTTTGGCGGGTGTTGGTCAAGGGCGAATCCGGCCCTCCGCATGCCCCACGATGCTCAATGGGATGATCTGTGTGGAGTTTTCATAGAACTTTTGACGCTACCCTCCTCGCCGCCTTGTTCTTCCGTCAACGAAAATCGCGCTTCCACCCGTTTTCCGGCGTACCAAAGCAACAGAACGACTGCGGCGATCATCGCCGTGCGCAGCGGCTGATGGATGAGCGCCTTCAAGTCATAGCCGATAAAACTGATGGTAAACACCATGATCATCTTTCCTAGCAGCACCGCCAATACAAACTGCTGGCGGCTGATGCGCGACAGTCCGGCAACAATATTGACAAGCGCCGATGGGGTGAACGGAAAGCAATACAACAAAAACAGCGGACCAAATCCGTGTCGCTCAATCCAATGCATAAACTGCCGCACTTTCGGATGGCGGCGGACAAAGTGAAAAAAACGCTTCTGCCCCACTTTCCGCGTCAGCCAAAACACGATGAGCGAGCCAAGTGAAGCGCCTAGCCAAGAGATAAGAAACCCTTTCCATAGTCCAAACGCCGCTGCGTTCGCCATCACGAAGACGAACATGGGCAAAATGGGAAAAAACGACTCAAGCAACGTCGCTGCGATGCCGGGAAGCACGCCGAAAGAGCGGTATTGTTCGAGCAGGGAAAGGATGCTGTCGAGCGTGAACCATTGTTTGATTGTTTCCATATCCATGTCTATTCCCCATTCAAATGCCGTTTATATCTTTATTTTACACGTCCAGGCGCCTAATTTGAACTCATCTTTAGGAAAAACCATTTTTATCAATTTGTTCAGCTAACTCTGTTTTTCTTGCTGCATGCGAAATATGTATTGGAGTTTGCGCTCCCTCGCTTCCATCCGTTCGGACAGTTTCGTCCGGAGTTGAGCCGTTTTGTATAATTGATTGATAAACGATTTGTAGGAAACGTCGAGGAGTACACTTTTTCCGTTGCGGAAATAAACAACGGTCCGCTCATATTTGGCAGGCTCATACCGATAGACGTGCATGTGCGAGAGCCAAACGCAGCGGGAGTCACGCGGAGAGGCGGTTGGAAATACGTAAATTTCATTGGCCGGTTCAATGGCGATCGGCGCTTTATGAGTGATGCCGATGACGGCTTTCGTTCCTTCTTTCCTTCCTTGAAAGCTGCTTCCATAATAATCACAACTATGTTTAATAATATCGATCGGCGTTTGTTTGATGATATATTCGCCGTCCTCTTCAATGACTTTCGCGTATACATCGCTGTTTAAAAAGTATGGGAGAATCGCCATCGTATAACGGCTTACGATGAATTGTTCCAACACAATGAATTCATTGACTTTCATCCGTTCATCTCCTCCCTTAATCAACTCGCTCACTACTCCTATCATACCATCAACAGTTATATTTTTCTATATTTTGAAAAAAATCTAATGAAAAACCCATGACAATCGTCATGGGTGCTGCTAGGAATTTTCGAACGTTTGGCTGATTTCTTTGGCCGCCAAATATTCATTCGCCTGTTCCAACGCGGTATGTTCGCCGACCGAGTCGCCGGCATACGTCTCTTCATTCATCGACCATTGCTCAACATGAAGATCCGTACTGACGCGAAACTCGGCAGGCATCAGCTCCGGCAGGTTGCTTTTGTTTTTTTCCATCCCATCGCCTCCCTACGCCTATAGGATGCTCCATCTTTTTCCTTTTATACACGAAAAAAGCCCGGTCAAGCCGGGCTTTCGTCTTCGTTTGCGATCGGTCTGCATTACGCTGTCGTAAACTGTTCTTCTTCGGTTGATCCTTTCAAAGCGACGGTTGACGATTGGCCGCCGGAGATCACTTGGGCGACTTCGTCGAAATAGCCCGTGCCGACTTCGCGCTGATGGCGCGTCGCCGTGTAGCCGTACTTCTCGGCGGCAAATTCCGCTTGCTGCAGCTCGGCGTACGCCGCCATGCCGCGTTCTTTGTAGCCGCGCGCCAGTTCGAACATGCTGTAATTGAGCGCATGGAAGCCAGCCAAAGTGACAAATTGGAACTTGTATCCCATTTTACCGAGCTCTTGCTGGAATTTGGCGATCGTTTCGTCGTCCAATTTTTTCTTCCAGTTGAACGACGGCGAGCAGTTGTACGCCAGCAACTTGCCTGGGAATTTTTCATGAATCGCTTCGGCAAACCGGCGCGCCTCATCCAAATTCGGCTCGCTCGTCTCGCACCAAATGAGGTCGGCATACGGCGCATAGGCAAGCCCGCGGGCGATCGCTTGATCCAAACCGGCTCTTGTGCGATAGAAGCCTTCCGGTGTCCGTTCTCCAGTGATAAACTCTTGATCACGCGGGTCGATGTCGCTTGTGATCAAGTCAGCAGCGTTCGCGTCGGTGCGTGCGATGAGCACCGTCGGAACCCCCATGACATCGGCGGCCAACCGCGCCGCAATCAAGTTGCGAATCGCCGTTTGCGTCGGCAAAAGCACTTTGCCGCCTAAATGGCCGCATTTTTTCTCCGATGACAGCTGGTCTTCAAAATGGACGCCAGCCGCTCCGGCTTCAATCATTGCCTTCATGAGCTCAAAGACGTTCAGTTGGCCGCCGAACCCCGCCTCAGCGTCAGCGACGATCGGCACAAAGTAGTCCACGTCCCCGCTGCCTTCTAAGTATTGAATTTGATCCGCGCGCTGCAACGCTTGATTGATTCGCTTGACGACATGCGGAACGCTGTTGGACGGATACAGGCTTTGGTCCGGATACATCTGTCCGGCGAGGTTGGCGTCGGCCGCCACTTGCCAGCCGCTTAAATAAATCGCCTTCAAGCCTGCTTTCACTTGCTGCACCGCCTGATTTCCGGTCAGCGCGCCAAGGGCCGCGACGTAATCCTCTGTATGAAGCAGCTTCCATAATTTTTCCGCCCCGCGTCGAGCGAGCGTATACTCGATGTCAAGCGAGCCGCGCAGTTTAATGACATCCTCAGCGCTGTACGGACGGACGATCCCTTTCCAGCGCTCCTCATTTTTCCAACTTTCTTCTAATTGCCGGACACGTTCAGCAAATGACGCCATTTTTCCTTCCCCCATCTCTCTATTGTTATATTACATTATTATTATTTACGATTTTATTATATAACAGAAAAACGAAAGTGCAAGCCTTTTTTTGAAACTTTTTTTAATTAGGAAAATAGTCGCATATTGTTCATAAACATCGCGATTTTTTCGCTAATCTTTTTGATATGATCATATTGAGGAGTGATGAATGGTGAAAAAATGGTATACGTTAGCTACCTCTCTTGTCATCATCGGCATCAGCGTCGGCATCCTGTACTTTGCTGTCTACCAGCCATCGACGATGCGGCTTCCAAATGACGTGACGATGGAAACAGCATGGGGAAAATCATATGAGTTTGGCGACCTTCCGCCGAAAGTGCGGCTTGTCGAGTTTATTTATACAAACTGTCCGGATGTTTGTCCGAATACGACAGCGCAAATGGCAAAACTGCGCGATCGCCTAAAAAAAGCCGGGGTATTTGGGAGCAAGGTGGAATTCATCACGATCACGATCGACCCGGCGCGCGATACGAATGAAAAGCTGCAGACATATGCCAATGCGTTTGGAGTCATGAGCGACGGACAAGGTTGGGTGTTTTTGCGCGGCAGTGAAGCAGACACGAAAAAAGTAGCGGACGCCTTCCACTTTCAATACCGCGACCCGGGCAACGGCATGATCGTACACACGACGCTCGCCTACTTGCTTGGCCGCAACGGGCGTGTCGTCAAACAAATCGGCATGGGGACATCTCGATTTCATGTCGATGAGGTATATGAGGCGATTATGGAGGAATTGTCATAACCAAACAGCGAGTTTGCATACCTGTCGCAAAAGGAAAAGAGGAAGCGATGTCCGCTTCCCTTTTTAAACAAATAACGAATACAGGCTGAGCGCCGCAACCGCCGCAAGCACGACGATCATGACGTTGGCCCCAAGCCAAGCTGTGATGACGGCCGCTGCAAAACCGATGACACCGAACCAAAGATCATCTTGGACGAAAAAAACGTCAGGAATAATGAGCGCCCCAAGCACCGCATACGGCACGTTTTTCAGCACTCCTTGCCAAAACGACGGCAGCTCGACGCCGCCGAGCAACACAAACGGCAACAGGCGCGGCAAATAAGTAACGACCCCCATGCCGATGATCATCCATACGATCGTGCTATTCACCGCCGTTTCCCCCTTCCTTCGTCAGCCATTGAACGATGATGGCCGACAACAATGTAGCCAAAACGATCGACCAGCCTTTAGACAAGTGAAGAGCAAACGTGCCGATCGAGTTGAATAAAGCCGACAGCCCCGCCAGCCAGACGATTTTCCGCTGCTTTTTCAACGCTGGAACAAGCAGGCCGATAAACATGGCATACAAGGCAATCGACATGCTTTCTTGCAAACTTTCCGGCAAACCGGACCCAGCGGCATAACCGATGCCCGAGTTGACGACCCAACTGCCATACGCCATGGCAATGAGCCCAAACATATACGAGGCGTTGATCGTTCCTTCTTTCATCGCCGCCACCGAAAACGTTTCATCGGTAATGCCAAAGGCGTACAGCGCTTTTTTCCAAAGTGCATCCGGCTCAGCCTTTTCATTAAGGGACGCCGACATTAAAAAATGGCGAATGTTTAATATGAATGTCGTCAACACGATTTCAAACACCCCGGTGCCAGCGGTAAGCAGACTTAACGCGATATATTGCGAGGCGCCGGCGAAGACGACAATGCTCATGAGCACGGTCTCGGCGAACGTCAGTCCGGTTGTTTTGGCGAGCAGCCCAAACGCCAGCGCGATCGGCATATAGCCGATGGCGATCGCTACTCCTGCTTGCACCCCTTGGCGAAACGGCGCCATCTTGCCGGCTGCCCATGTCGTTTCCATCCATTCATCCCCTCCATTTGACTAGATTGATAACTTTATTGTCTAAAAATTCCTCTCATTTCGCAACCCGAACGTCCATCCGTTGTTTCCGCTCATGCCAAATACGAGACAAACGCAGAGAGAGACCAATCTATGATATAATCAAACTGATTCATGATTGATGGCAACAGAAAAGGAGTGCACGTCCATGTCAGTGAAACCGTATGTATTAACCGACCGCGGCATTTTCCTTTATGAACAAGTAACGTACCCGATGGAAGAGCGCGGCTTGCAATTTGGCGATGGCGTCTACGAAGTCGTCCGCTTATATAACGGGATATACGTTTGGCTTCGCGAGCATCTTGACCGGCTGTACCGTTCAGCGGCCGCCATTCGCCTATCCGTTCCGTTTGGCTGCGAAGAGCTCATCGAACGGCTTGAGGAGCTTCGCCGCCTCAACGATGTGCAGGAAGATGCGATTTTGTATTTGCAAGTGACGCGCGGCAGCTTCCCGCGCAACCATGCGTTTCCGGCGGAAAACCGGCCGAACTTGTACGCCTACATCCAGCCGATGGCGCGGAAAACCGAGGAAATGGCACATGGGGTGCGCGTGATTTTGACGAAAGATGTCCGCTGGGAATACTGTTACATTAAAAGCTTGAACTTATTGCCCAACGTATTGGCTAAACAAGAAGCGGTTGAGCGCGGAGCGTTTGAAGCGATTTTGTATCGCGACGGCGTCGTAACCGAAGGCAGCTCGTCAAACATTTTCCTTGTCAAAAATGAAACAGTGTACACCCATCCGGCCACCGCACGGATTTTAAACGGCATCGTCCGCACGAAAGTGAAGCAGTTTTGCGCTGAGCTTGGCATTCCATTTGTCGAAGAAGCGTTTTCCACCAACGACCTTGCGGAGGCGGACGAACTGTTTTTAACAAGCACGACTTCAGCGATTATCCCGATCATTCAAGTCGACGAAACGGTGATCCGAAGCGGCGCGCCGGGGGCGGTGACGAAGGCGCTGCAAGCCGCCTACCGACAAGCGACGCAACCAGCAACCCAAAATATCTGACCGGCCGACCGAACAGAAGAGGTGTCCCCTAGCCAACGAAGGACACCTCATTTCGTTTATGAGCTGAGCACGGCGCGGTCGCTCGCAAACTGGCTGCCGCGGATGCGTTGGAATGCCTCGAGCAGCCGTTCGACCGTCAGCCCCTCTTTTTCTTTTCCTTCCGCCACAAAAATGATTTGCCCGCCATCCATCATGATCAACCGGTTGCCAAGGCGAATCGCCTGCTCCATGTTGTGCGTCACCATGAGCGTCGTCAGGCGGTGCTGCTCAACAATTTGCTTCGTCAACTCCGTGACCAACTCCGCTCGCGCCGGGTCGAGGGCGGCGGTATGCTCATCAAGCAAAAGCAGATCTGGTTTTGTAAACGTCGCCATCAACAGCGAGAGCGCCTGCCGCTCCCCACCGGAAAGAAGCCCGACTTTGGCGGCGAGCCGGTCTTCAAGCCCTAAATGGAGCGTTCGCAGCGTCTCCCGAAACCACTCGCGCTTTTGCTTCGTGACGCCAAGGCTTAACGTGCGCCGCTTTGTCCGGTTGTAGGCGAGCGCCAAATTTTCCTCGATCGTCATATGCGGGGCGGTGCCAGCCATCGGGTCTTGAAAGACGCGGCCGATGTAGCGGGCGCGCGCATGCTCCTTGAGCGCGGTTACATTGCGGCCGTTGATCCACACTTCGCCGGTATCAGGAGACAGCCGTCCAGAAATGATGTTCATGAGCGTGGACTTGCCAGCGCCGTTGCTGCCGATAACGGTGACGAAATCGCCGGGAGCAAGCGTCAGATCAATGCCGCGCAAAGCGATTTTCTCGTCAGCCGTTCCTTCGTTAAACACTTTTGTAATTCGTTTTAGCTCCAGCAACGGTCTCCCCCCTATCCAACTGCCGCGCCCTCCGCTTTTTCCGCTGCCGTTCTTTTTGCGTCGCCAAGATGTTGGGCACGACGAGCGCCAGCATGACAATGAGCGCGGTAATCAATTTCACATCGCCCGTCTCCAAAAACTCGACGCGCAAAGCGAGCGCCAAAATAAGTCGGTAGACGATGGCGCCGCCGATGACCGCCCACGTCGCGCGTGCGACCGAACGGGCGCCAAACAACGCCTCTCCGATGATGACCGAAGCTAGGCCAATCACAATCATCCCAATTCCCATCCCCACGTCGCTGAATCCGCCATACTGGGCGACGAGCGCTCCGGAAAAAGCAACGAGCGCGTTCGACAGCCCAAGGCCAAACACGATCAACCAATCCGTGTTGGCGGAGAAGCTCGCCACCATCGGTTTGTTGTCCCCGGTCGCCCGCAAGGCAATCCCCACTTCCGTTTTCAGCAGCCAATCCAACAGCCCTTTGACCATTAGTGTGACAATCGCCATTGACACAAGCACCGCCCATGTCCGCGGCGCAAAGCCGGTGAAGGAAACAAGCTGGTTGAGCGCCGCATCCAACCCGGCTTGCTGCCAGGCGGCGGTGATTTTTGTGATGACCGTTTCCTGCTGCAACAGCGGAACGTTCGATTTGCCCATAATGCGCAAATTGATCGAATACAAAGCGATCATCATTAAAATGCCGGATAACAGTGGATTGATTTTCCCTTTCGTATGCAAAAGTCCGGTCAACACCCCGGCAGCAAAGCCAGCCAAAAGCGCCGCGGCTGAGGCGGCAAACGGGTTGGCTCCATTGACAATCAGCACGGCGGCGACGGACGCGCCGGTGACGAAGCTGCCGTCAACCGTCAGATCGGGAAAATCCAAAATGCGAAACGATAAATAGACGCCGAGCGCCATCACGGCGTAAATCAAGCCGGCTTCGACGGAACTGAACATCGCTGTCCACACAACTTTTCACCTACCTTTTCGGAAACACACCGAAGGCGCATGTGACACGTTGAGTGCAGAAACGCACTTTTACCTACTTTTTTGGAAACACCCCCCTCCTTCATCGAAGGAGGGACGGCCGCTTATTCAATATATTCCGCAATGGAATCCCATTCCGGATTGAGCTTGATGCCCATTTCTTGCGCTGCTTTTTTGTTGATGACAAGCTTCAATTTTTGTGGATATTGCACCGGCAAATCGGCTGGCTTTTTGCCGTTTTGCAAAATTTGCGCCGCCATTTCCCCGGCTTCGTAGCCGATGTCATAATAGTCGAACCCGTACGCCGCAAAACCGCCGCGCTTGACGGAATCCAGCTCACCAACAAAAAGCGGAATGTCGTGTTCATTCGCCACCTGGATCACCGACTCGAGCGCCGAGACGACCGTGTTGTCGGTGATGATGTACAGACAATCGACTTTGCCGACGAGCGACTCGGTCGCCTGCTTCACCTCTGCTGACGTCGATACTGATGCAGGAACGATTTGCAAGTCCGTTCCTTGCATCGCCTTTTTCACCTGTTCGATTTGAGCGACTGAGTTTTGTTCGCCGGCGTTATATACCATGCCGACACGGTTGCCTTTGATATATTTGTCAATAAACTGCACCGTTTTCGGAATGGCCTCCGGGTGCGTATCGGTCGTTCCTGTCACATTGCCGCCCGGTTTTTCCATCGATTGGACAAGCTGCGCGCCGACTGGGTCAGTCACCGAAGTGAACACGATCGGAATGTCTTTTGTCGCATTGAGCGCCGCCTGCGCGCTTGGCGTTGAGTTGGCAAAAATCAAGTCGACGCCGTCCGAAACAAAATTGTTGGCGATCGTTTGGTTGTTGCTTTGGTCGCCTTGGGCGATTTGCACGTCATACTCAACGGACAGCCCTTTGTCTTTTAACGCCTGCTGGAATCCCTTGCGCGCCGCATCGAGCGATGGATGCTCGACAATTTGCGTCACGCCGATTTTGTACGTCTTTTCTTTCTCACTCTTCCCGCCGCTTCCCTGGCTGCTTCCCGTCTCTTTCGCGCCGCCGCAGCCGCCAAGCAACAAAAAGCTGGCCGCGCACACCGCGGCGAGCCGCCGAATCGATTGGCCCATGATCCCATCCCCCTATGTAATGAAATTCAGTCCTTTTAAACTTTTATGCATTAAATTATATAAATTTCTCTCCTTATTTTCAATATACTATTCAAAAAAAAGAAAAGGTGCTGAAAATTCAGCACCATCAAGCGTGGGAAGACGCGAGCCGCTCTTTTAACGCTCTTCGCAAAATTTTTCCTGTCGCATTTTTCGGCAGCTCGTCCAAAAAGTCAATCGCGCTCGGCACTTTATATTTTGCCAACCGCTCACGGCAGTAAGCGATGAGCTCTGCTTCCGTCAGCTCCCGATTTTTCGCGACGACATACGCCCGCACCGCCTCTCCGTAATCCGGGTCCGGCACGCCGATCACCGCGGCTTCAACGACATCCGGATGGCTGTACAGCACTTCTTCGACTTCGCGCGGATACACGTTGTAACCGCCGACGATAATCATCTCTTTCTTTCGGTCGACGATATAGAAATAGCCGTCCTCGTCCATGCGCGCCAAATCGCCGGTGTGCAGCCAGCCGTCGCGCAAGGCGGCCGCTGTCTCTTCGGGCATTTTGTAGTACCCTTTCATGACGTTCGGCCCGCGAACGACAAGCTCGCCGACTTCGCCGACGGGCACTTCTTCTCCGTATTCGTTGACGACCTTATTTTCAACGTTTTTGATGCTCGTTCCAATCGAACCGGGTTTGCGCGGCCGGTCGAGCGGATTGAAGCAGGTGACGGGGGACGCCTCCGAGAGCCCGTACCCTTCCGAGATGATGACATTGAACTTTTTCTCAAAGTTTTCAAGCAAGGCGACCGGCATCGAAGCGCCGCCCGAGATGCAGAGGCGGAGCGTTCGCAAATCGTCTGCGCTTCCTCCCTCATGCTGGTAAAGGAAGTTGTACATGGTCGGCACGCCGGCAAAAATCGTCGCTTTTTCCTCGCGGGCCAGCTGGAACAACTTCGACGGGCTGAACTTTGGCATGATGAGCACCGTTCCGCCGTTCATCAGCGGGGCATTGAGCGCCACGGTCAAGCAAAAGACATGAAACATCGGCAAGGCGGCAATGACGCGATCGTTTTCGTTGATGCCTAAATAATCGGCCGTATCTTGAGCATTGCTGTATATGTTTTTATGAGTGAGCATCGCCCCTTTCGGCTTGCCGGTCGTCCCCGATGTGTACAAAATGACGGCGACATCGTCATCATCCAGTTCAGGGCCGGTAAAATCCGGGCTGCCGTCCGCTAACACTTCTGCAAACGATTTCATTCCTTCCGACAGGGAAATGGCTTTTTCCTTCCCTTCCGGCGTTTCACAAACGATTGCATGCTCGAGCAACGGAAGCCGCTTCTTCGCCTCCGCAAACAACGGGGCGAGCAAGTCGAGGCCGATCACCGCCTTGACGTCGCCGTTATGCAAAATGTAAGCGATTTCTTCCGGCGTATAAATCGGATTGATCGGAATGACGGTCGCCCCAAGCCGCAACGCCCCATACAAGCCGATGACAAACTGCGGCGAGTTGCCAAGCAACAAGGCGATATGGTCGCCTCGGCGAACGCCAAGCCGCGCCAACCCGTCGGCAAATCGGGAAATGGCTTCGTCCAATTGTTGATACGTGCACCGCTCTTTCATGAACACATACGCTTCCTTGTCCGGCAGCTGCTTAGCGATTTGCGCCAGCCGCGTCGTTACGTTCATATAAGCTCCTCCCCCAAAATGAATGAATGACCATTCATTTTATAAGTAAAAAAATTCGAACTATATTCATTATAAAAAAAAGAACAGCAAAGGGCAAGGGGAAGCGTTTCCTTTGCTGTTCTCTTTTGTTTTGGCCTATTGCGCCCACGTTAGGCCAGTGCGGGCGAGGCGAATGACGCCGCGGAACGTCCGGCCAGCCTCCTCAACCAGCTGCTCGTGCCGGCCAACGTGCGGCAAATGCGTCAACCATAATTCTCCGACACGTGCTCCCTCCGCGATGGCCGCCGCCTCCTCGCTCGTCATATGCCCGGCCGGCGCTGCGTTTTGCCCAGCGTAAAAGTTGCACTCGCAAATGAACAAGTCGGCTCCTTTGGCAAACGACAGAAACTCCGGTATGTAGCTTGAATCGGCCGTATAAACAACCGTCTTGCCGCCAGCAGTAATGCGCATCGCGTAGCATGGCACCGGATGAACCGTTTTCATAAATGTGATCGAAAACGGCCCAACAGCCAGCGTCCCATTCGGATCATAGGCCCTCCCTTCCGTAATGCCGCTATGCGTCAAGCGGGAAAACGCCGCCTCGTCTTCCGCATGGCCGTAAATCGGCAAGACGGGAAGGTCAGCCCCCAAATTTTTCTGAATGAGACGCGCGTATTGGATCGGGCCGATGTCGGCGATATGGTCGTAATGGTAATGGGAGATGACGACCGCATCTAAGTTTTCCACAGCCGTATAATTTTGCAGCTTGGCAAGCGCCCCGCTTCCGCAATCGACGAGCAGGCGAAATCCGTCATGCTCGAACAAATACGCCGATGTCGCTTCATTGGCGGCAGGAAATCCTCCCCAATAGCCGATGACCGTCACTTTCATTTTCTGTTCTCTCCTTCCATTCGTTTTGTCTTCATCATACACAACCGCGCCTATTTTTTCATCTTTGTTGATTTTTGTTTTAAAACACCTATTGACATTTTGTTATGTGTTATAATACAATGGAATTACCAAGACAACGGAGGGGATCGGAATGTTGACCAAAGTGTTAGAATTTTTCAGAAACTTGCCGCCTAAAAAATGTCTGCACTGCGGCAAAGAGATTGACGAGCAACATGAATGCTACGGCAACACGTGCTCTGATTGCCTTGGCGCCGCTTACCGCCAATAGGTGAGCGGAAGCATCCCTTGCGTCGCGGCGCCGGCTGCCCCGCCGGCGTTAGGCTGTTCCCCGATGCAGCCTGCCTTTTCTCTTTACTGCCTCCAGCTAGGAGGCATTTTTTTGCTAACCTCGGGACTGCCATCGCACACATCTGTTCTATGGCGGCCCATCTGCAAAAAGCAACCTCCCGTCCTAGCAAACGGTTTTCCTTTCAGCCATTTTCCGCCCATTGTTTGATCCCGGATATTGGCCAATACGAAAGGCGTCCCAATCTTTTTGGGACGCCTTCGAGACGGACTTTATGGTTCAATCATCACACTTGAGCCGCTGTTTCCGTTTCCGTCCATACCGCATAACGGCGGCGATACAGAAGGAGAAAATACGCGAGCGTCGCCAAGGCAAAGACCGCGGCTGTCGCAAGCAATATCGTTGTTTCCTTCCACATGACCGAAAAATCACCGCTTGAAATGACCGCTCGCAACCCGCGGATCGCATGGGTCATCGGCAGTCACGGATGGAGCGACTGCAACGCACTCGGAACGAGCTCAATCGGATACGTGCCGGCGCTTCCAACTAGCTGGGTAATCAATAGCAAAATGGCAAGAAACCGGCCCGGATTGTCAAACACGGTGACAAGGAATTGAACGATCATCATAAACGTTATGCTGATGATCCAAGTGAACAAATGCCAAGCAAATGAATGTTTTTCCTTCAGCCGCTTGACGACATCGTCGCCAAGATGCATCGGTTCGCCGTCAAGCTTAGCTCCTTGGTCTTCATTGACGACAGCGACCGGCAGGCGGTCCAAATGACCGTATGGGTCCCAAAACGCCCATAAAAACGACCCGCTGTACAGAAGAGGAATGAACAGAACAGCAAGGATCAGGATTAAACACTTTCGGGCGGAGCACGATGGCCCGCAGCTCTTTTCGCAGCATATGGCGCTCCCTCCTTTGTACAGATGACCAAATTGTCCATATGGTCAATTTTCAACAAAAAAAGAGGATCATCTACCTCGACAATCCTTGCAAAAAATAGAGCGTAAACAATTCAGCAATTTGTTCTTTTGTCAACGGTTCATGATCTTTTTCCCAATCGACGATCAAGGCGATGTACGTCTTGAGCATCAAAAACGCCGTAATTTCCGAATTGCACGGGCGAATCTCCCCTTTTTCCACCGCCGCATCAATTTTTTGCCGAATGAATTCGACCATTGCCCTGTCCAGTTTGGCAAGCACTTCTTGCACCGCCGCCGTACCGATATTGCGCACTTCTTGAAGCAGCTTCGCCGTCAGCTGATGGCGCTGGCGAAATTCCAAAATGCGGTACAAGGCGCGGTGGACGTTTTCGGAAAACGGCAGCGACGAGTCCATCGCCAGCTCCGCTTCCGCCTTGATTTCCACAATCAATCCGGAGACGATTTCATCGAGCAGTTCCTCTTTGCTTTTAAAAAACGTGTAGATCGTCCCCTTGCCGACGTTGGCGAGCTTGGCGATCTGCTCCATCGTCGTCGCTTTGTAGCCAAAGGCAGCAAACGATTGGGCCGCCGCTTCGATGATTTGCCGTTTGCGGTCGCTTGCCATACTCCTCATCCTTCAAACTGACTAAATGAACAATTTGGTCAATCCGTATTAATCATATCATGAATCAGCCTCGATGTAAAGGTTGAAACGAGCATGGCCTTGTGCATCGGAAGCCAATCGCTTCCCGCCATCTGAAGGCGTAAAACTGCCACATAAAACACCCATGCGCGCGTTTTGCGCTCCACTCGGCATGAAAACGGAAACTCCATACACTCGCATTTTCACGGAAAACATCCATGAGCCATTTTTGCACTTTTCCCCAGGCATGAACATGGCCGCTCAAGGCGTATGTATTTTCATACGAAAAAGACGGGCGGGCGAGCGTCCGCCATCGAACGGAAGCGGCGAACCGTTCGGCCGTTTACAAATTGTTTGTTAATGGACGCTGCTATACATAGTAGATGCTCGCTCCACCGCTGTCGGCTGCAAGTACTCAAGCACATCGCGGGCCGCTTTTTCGCCTTGGTCAATGCAATCCGGCAATCCGAGCCCTTCGTATGAGCTGCCGGCCAAAAACACCCCCGGCAGCGCATCGCCCATCTGCCGTTTAATGTGCGCCAGCCGCTCGCGGTGCCCGACCGTGTATTGCGGCATGGCCCGCTTCCAGCGCGAGATGACGGCGAACTCCGGTTGGCCGGCAATATTCATCACTTTATTTAAATCATCCAATACAACGCGGACGATCTCATCATCAGGTTGGTCGACGATCTCCTCATCGCCCGGGCGCCCGACGTAGCCGCGCAAGAGCGCCTTGCCAGGCGGCGCGGTGTGCGGCCATTTTTTATGCGTCCATGTGCACGCCGTCATCGTGTAATCGCTGCGGCGCGAAACGACAAACCCGGTGCCGTCAATGTCTTGGCGGATCGCCTCCTCCGGGAATGCGAGCGCCACCGTCGCCACCGACGTCAGCGGCACTGAACGGAACGGGGCGAAAAACGGATAGTCAGCGAACATGTCAGGCACAACATGATGCGGTGTTGTCACGATGATGCCGTCTGCCCCCCACACCTCTCCTGTGCTCAGTTGCAGCCGATACGCCGAATCGGTGCGAACGATCCGCTCGACACGCACCCCTTTGATGACGCTGCCCGGCTCAAGCCGTTTTTCCACTTCATCAACGAGCGACTGCAAGCCCGTTTTTAACGTCTGGAACGCCCCTTTCCGCTCTTTTTGCTCTTTCGGCGTCGTTCGTCTCGCTCCACGGACAAGGCTTCCGTATTTTTGCTCAAGCTGAAAAAACTGTGGAAACGTCGCCATTAGGCTCATCTCATCGATGTCGCCGGCGTAAATGCCGGAAAGCAGCGGTTCGATGAGATTGTCCACCACCTCATCGCCGAGGCGGCGGCGGAAGAAGCGGCCAAGCGGCATATCACCATCGACTTTCACCGGCGGCAGCACAAAGTCAAGCGTCGCCCGCAGCTTGCCGGCTGGGGAAAACAGTCCGGTCGTTAAAAACGGGGTGATGCGCGTCGGAATGCCCATCACCGCTCCGCCCGGAATTGGATAGAGTTTGCCGTTGACCAAAATGTACGATGTTCCGGTCGCGTTATGAACGATCTCATGTTCAAGGCCGACTTCCTTCACAAGGCGAAACGCGCTCGTTTTCCGCGCCAAAAACGAGTCTGGACCGCGTTCAATGACAAAACCGTCGCGGACGACCGTCTGCACTTTTCCGCCGAGCCGGTGCGTCGCCTCGACAAGTTTGCATGCAAGTGGGAGGCGTTGCTCTCGAATCGCTTTTTGCAAGTAGTAAGCGGCCGTCAAGCCGGTAATGCCCCCACCGATGACGACGACCGTCCGTTGCCCTTTATTCATGTCGATCGCCTTCTTCCGCCCACCGCTTTAGTACAACCGACGCCAATGCATCAATAAACAATGGATTCGTGTTGGGCATCTCCGGTCGGTAATAGCGAGCTCCGATCTCTTCCGTCACCTGTTTGCACTCAATGTCGTTGTCATACAACACTTCCAAATGGTCGGCGACAAAACCGACCGGCGCGTAAACGAACGACGTATAGCCGCGCTCTTGATGAAGCTGGCGCGTCAAGTCTTGCACGTCCGGCCCAAGCCATGGTTCCGGCGTCTGACCGGCGCTTTGCCAGCCGACGGCATAGTGGGCGACGCCGGCTTGCTCAGCGATTCGTTTCGCTGTATCTTCGAGCTGCGTTGGATACGGGTCACCGGCTTGAATAATTTTTTCCGGCAAACTATGTGCGGATACGATCAGCACAGCTCGCTCCCGCTCACGTTCCGGCATGGCGGCAAAAATCGCTCGCACTTGTTCCGCCCAATATTGCAAAAACTTCGGCTCGTCATACCATTGATCAATCGTGTAAATGGTCGGCCCGCCGAGCTTTTCCGCTGCCGCTTTCGCCCGCTCATTGTACGAGCGAATGCTGAATGTGGAATAATGGGGCGCTAGGACGATCCCGATCGCTTCTTTGATGCCGTCATCATGCATGCGCTCGACGGCATCCTCAATGAACGGCTCAATATGTTTGAGCCCTAAATACATGCGAAACTCGACTTCATCTTGCACTTCGTTCAGCCGCTCCTCGAGCCGTTTCGCCTGCTCTTCCGTAATTTTAGCAAGCGGCGACAACCCGCCGATCGCCCGGTAGCGCGCTTTTAAATCCTCGATTTGTTCTTGCGGCGGCTTGCGCCCATGGCGAATGTGCGTATAATACCGTTCAATATCATCTTCCCGGTACGGCGTTCCGTACGCCATCACGAGCAGCCCCACCTTTTTTTTCACCATTGTGCCACCCCCTCGTTTAGTTCGTTGACGTATATTCGTGGATAAAAGCGGTCAGACGCTTCAGTGTCGCCGGCTGAACATCCGGAAAAATGCCGTGGCCTAAGTTGAAGATGTAGCCCGGCCGTTCCATCCCTTCGTCCAAAATGCGCTTCACCCGTTCTTCGATCACGTCCCACGGCGCAAGAAGCACCGCCGGATCCAAGTTGCCTTGAATGGCTTTCGCAATGCCTTGGCGACGCGCTTCGCGAATCGACAGCCGCCAGTCAAGGCCGATGACATCAAGCGGCAAGTCGTTCCACTCATGCACTAAGTGACTGGCGCCGACGCCAAACATAATGAGCGGAGCCCCTTCTTCCCGCAAAGCGGCAAAAATGCGCGCCATCGCCGGCTTGATAAACGTCCGGTAATCGTCAGCATTGACGGCGCCAACCCAAGAATCAAAAATTTGCACGGCGCTTGCCCCTGCCCGAATTTGCGCCCGCACATAACGAATCGTCATCTCAGCGAGCTTGTCCATTAAGGCGAACCACGCTCTCGGTTCAGCATACATGAACGCTTTCGTCTTATGATAATTTTTTGACGGACCGCCTTCAATCATGTAGCTCGCCAACGTAAACGGCGCCCCGGCAAACCCGATGAGCGGCACATCCAACTGTTCGTTGACAAGGAGCCGAATCGTTTCAAACACATACGGCACATCATGTTCTGGATCAATCTCCCCAAGCCGCTCGACGTCTTGAAGCGAGCGAATCGGATTCGCGATCACCGGCCCGACGCCGCCCTGAATCTCGACGTCCACGCCAATGGCCGGCAGCGGTGTCATAATGTCTTTATATAAAATGGCGGCATCGACGCCATATTGCTCAACTGGAAGTCTCGTGACGTACGCGCAAAGCTCCGGTTGATGCGTAATTTCAAACAGCGAATATTTTTCTTTCAGCGCCCGATACTCTGGTTGCGACCGTCCGGCTTGCCGCATATACCAAACCGGCACGTACGATGTTTGTTCGCCGCGGCAGGCGCGCAAAAATGTATCGTTGATCTGTCTAGTCATCTCCATCCGCCTTTCTTTCCTCACAATCCCGTCAACGGTTTCGCGTTTTCTTACCTTTAAACGTTGCCTATCTCCTTTTCACTATACAGCTTTCCGTACCCAATGTATAGAGAAGAAGGCGAACTGTCAAAAAATCGACCGATTTTTAAGTCCATGCCCATTATAGCAAAAAAGCTGCCCCGGCCGCACGGGACAGCTTTCGTTTCAGATGAGAAACATGGCGACAACGGTCGTAACCACCAAGCCGACAGCAACAGGAATGAGGTTGCGGCGCGCCAGCTCAAACGGGTCGACCCCACAGATCGCTGCCGCCGGAATGAGCGCCCATGGAACGAGCGTGCCGCCGCCGACCCAAATGGCAGCAATTTGACCGAGCGCCGTCAACGTCGCCGTTCCGCCGCCGATCGCTACAGAAAACAAATGGGCGACCGAACCGGCGAGCGAGATGCCAGAAAACCCGGAGCCGTCAAGACCAGTAATCGCCCCGACGATCGTGAGCGTGACCGCCCCCACCTCATTGTTCAGCGGCACCGCATGAGCCAAGGCAACCCCTAAATCGTTGACGATGCCTTGCGATGCCTGCGGCAAATAGTCGCCGATGATTTTCACAAACCCAGCATCGCCAAGATAGAAAAACGCGGCGATCGGAATAACGGGGCCGAATACTTTAAATCCGAATTGGAACCCTTCTATAAAGTAATTCGTCACTTCCGCAAAGCTTTCTTGCCGATGGGCGAGAACGGAGATGAGAATCAAAATGAAAATCGCCGTTCCACCGACCAAGGAGGTCGCTTCCCCGCCTTGCAACCGCAAATAAAACATCGCGATGACATCAAGGGCAAACAAAATCGGAATCAACAGCGCGAGCCATTTTTTCGTTTGTCCCGTCAGTAAATGGCTTGTTTTTTCCAGCGTTGAATCGACCGTTGCAGCCATTTCCGCCTCCCCGCTTGCAAGTAGCCCTCGCTTCATGTCACGGCGCAGCAAGTAAAACGCGGTAACCGTTGTGACGACCCCCATTACAAAAACAAGCGGCACGCTGGCAGCAATGACATCGCCGACCGGCAGCCCGGCGGCATCGGCCGTTAATTTCGGCGCCCCTTGGATGATAAAATCGCCGGAAAGCGCGATGCCATGCCCGAACAAGTTCATCGCCATCGCCACTCCGAGCGACAACAAAATAAACAATAAAAAGGCGGATCACTCCGCCTTCTTTTTTTATGATGGACAAAAAAGAGCCTACTCAAAGTGAGTAGGTTTACTTAGTGAACTACCCACCACCTACGCTTCGCTTAGAGGTGGGGGCTTCAAGCGACTTGTGTGTGTTCGCTGAACGGTAAGCCACACACAAGAACCCTTTACGCTTCCCTTCGTTCCGAAGGTGTCCGTTCTAGCCATATTCTATCATATTCGTTGGCTAACGCCAACCGAAATTCATCTCCCACTTTCACTGGTGCTGGCGCACCTTCACGTTTAGAAGTAGGAGACTTCTTTCGGAGGGAAGATAAAAACAAAAAATCCCCTGCCGAGTGGCAAGGGATTACTTTATGCGCAATTTTTGTCCAACACGGATTACATTTGCGTTTTTAATGTTGTTCAATTTTTGTAGTGTTGCAACCGTTGTATTGTGTTTCGCTGCAATTTGTGACAACGTATCGCCTTTTTTCACAGTGTACATCTGTACTTTTGGCTTTGATTGCACTCCGGCTACTGCACTGGTTGCTTTTTCTTGTTGAGGTGGCCGCTTTCCTGAGCGTAAGTCAGCAAAAGAAAGGCCGAACGTGTATTGAAAATGAGGATAATCCTTGAAATCCTTCCAATCGCCTCCCCATTCGAGTCCGAGTGACTTCCCGATCGCGCCAACACGCTTCCACTGCTCATCAACCTTCCAGTTCACGCTGCCGTCATCGTTCAGTACAGCGAAGTCAAAGGCAAGACCGTAATTGTGGTAAGAATAGCCGCCCTTCGCGTTGGTGACGATTTTCCCCGGTTTCGTCCGGCCTTGTGCGTACAACTCGTTCTGTTCCTCGACAGTCCGCAAGCCTTGCGTGATGATGATATTGATACCTTCTCGATATGCCTTTTCGATGAGTTGGCGCGCTTTCGCCGCGACAACGGGATGAACACCTTTCAGCTTCTTTTCTGCACGCTCCAACAATTCCTTGAGTCCGATAGTCATTGTTTTTCCTCCTTATCTTCGGATAATTGCTCCAAGGTTTTTAAAATAAACGGTGGCACTTTAATTCCGAGCTTTCCTAAATTCTCCACAATTGAAACGCCTTCGGTACCGATCAGAAACATCAACATCGCGTCGCGCAGAAAGCCATCCTTGTTACCCACGATGATGTCCAATTGATTCGCTACAATAACAAAGGTGATCATCCCCACTTTCTTCCCTAAACCTCTAAATGCACGATTGGAGCTTACTTTTTGGGCTTTGGCGCCTACCAGAAGACCTGTCACATAATCACAAACCATAAAAATAGCCAAGGCGGCCACAAGGTTGTCGAGGCCGCCCAAAAGATATGCCAATGTGATGGAGGTACCACCTGTAATGGCTGTCCATAGAGTATCCGTATTTTTCATTTTTTCTCCTCTCTTTCTCTAAAAGGCCGGTGAATTAATGGGGCATAGACTTCCCTCATGTCGAATTTTGGAGACCATTCTCCCCGCCATTTGGCGCCAAAGGACGGGAAGACGAGCAGGACTTCCTGCTCCAAATTCCGTTTTTGCGCACGCCAAAGAGCCGGTCCCCCCTCGTTTTTTTCGAAACCGGCACAATCGCTTCAGATTTTGCACGACGGCGGTCAACAGCGCCTGTTCTTCCATGGCGTCCAGGCCCCGGCTTCGGGCCCGGTCCAGCCCATGACATTCCTTCCCTTCGGCGAACACATGCTCACAACGCGTGCGAAGGGCTTGAATCGATCGATAACCGCMCTGTTGCTGAAYGAGCCTCG
>NZ_MVKA01000014.1:0-75820 GCF_002042905.1 Geobacillus sp. LEMMY01 | reverse complement strand
GCCAAAGGCCGCCTTTCAACCAAAGACCATGCGGTCTTCGGTGTTATCCGGTATTAGCTCCGGTTTCCCGGAGTTATCCCGGTCTTGCGGGCAGGTTGCCCACGTGTTACTCACCCGTCCGCCGCTGACCGAATCAGAGCAAGCTCCAATCCAGTCCGCTCGACTTGCATGTATTAGGCACGCCGCCAGCGTTCGTCCTGAGCCAGGATCAAACTCTCCAAAGAAAGTTGATCAACTTTTCAGCTTCGGCTCGCCGCCGCTCAAGGTCAAATCACCTTCACCTTCGGAATGTGAACATCCCTCCAGGCGAAGAACATTTGCCCTTCGCGATCGCCAGGATGGCGATATTTCGCCGTCGCCCGCAGGACGCGGGCTGCCTTTAGGCGAAATTACGGCGCCTCCGCTTTTCGTTTGCGCTTCGTTTCGTTCAGTTTTCAAGGAACGAGGCTGCTGCCTAGACTTACTCCCTTGCAATCTTGCGTCGAGGAATCCAACTCCTCTGGACTCCCTCAAACGCAAATTTGTTTTCCGCTTCCTAAAGCGGCCCTTACATCATAGCATTTTTATTGTTCGTTGTCAACAGCCTTTTATTCATACCGCTCCGCAACATTTTCCCGCCGCGGCAGCGATTTAAAATATATCATCGTTCGACAAGGAAGTCAAGAGCTTTTTTCGGCCGGGCTGCCTCCTTCCTTCAATGATCTTGGCAACTGACATTTGTATAAACACAATGAAATTCCTAATAGCATCCATCCTCTCACCGGCTCCCTTCCACTTTTTTTGGGAGCAGCGGAAGGGGACCGTCAAAATTCTTTTTTTTGCAACGTGTAATACCGTTCGAGCATTGTATTTCCTTTTGTCGGCATTTCCACGACGGTTAGCACTTTCCTTTCGACAAGATACTCAAGCATGATGACAAGATCAACCGAGTAAGGCGCAAACTGCGGATGACCGGTCATTTCCTCAATGCTCCAAGCACCATTTTTTTCTTTCAGCGCTTCGCATAAATGAGAGGAACCTGGTTCTACGTAAGAATGAATCAAAAATTCACTGGCCAGCAACAAAAGTTCCAGCCGTTTCGGAAGCGGTTCTTCACTTCCGACGAGTTCTTCATACAGTTTATAAATCCTTCCATCCATTCGCTTGACTTGATTCCATACGGTCACTTCCGGGTAAAGTCCGTGCTCGATCACGGTCAATCGCGCCAAATGATGGAGGGCTTGCACCATATGGTTGTATGAGTCGAGCCAATGCCTAGCGGCAAACAGCGCCTTGCCATCCGTATAGCGGCGGATCAGCTTGGCAAACTCGAGTCCCATTTTCAATCGCCGTTCCTTAGGCGGGAATTGCTCAAGGCGCTGGCGCAACTGCTGAACATAGCCGTCGCGATCAAACACGACCTTTCCGTTGAACACCCAGTCGACCGCCTTTCGATGTGACCCGAGAACAAGCCATTCATTTAACTGCCGTTCACTGACTGCATAAAGCACCGCCTTTTTCTCGTTTAGTGAATACTGCCTGAGAAGCATCGGCTCGCTTTGCGGGTCGACAATGACGAGCAGCACGACATCAAACGTATCCGTTGTTGCTGCATGGCAAGCCGTTTTTTCAATCATTAAAATTCCGTGCGTGTTGCAGCGGTTTGCCCATTCGTGACAGATGGGATGCAGCAATTCTTTCATACCTCGCGCCCGTTGCAGAAAGCCGGCCGCGATATCCGGCGGACAAATCCCTCAGATATCCTAACATATCGATTGACAGACAACCATGCGTTCCCACTTTGAGCCGGCTGTTTTTTCTGCAACGTTTTTTCCTCCCTTCCACCGTCATCAATAATCACATTGCGTTTGTGCAGATGTTCAAACAATGCTGTCAACGCCTGTTTCATTTCAGAAAGACCGGAATGCTTGCATCCATGAAGCTGTCGTTTGTTGCCGTCATTCGTTATTCGACAAAAAACGAGGAATTCCTTTCTTTAAAACGTCGATTTTGTTGATTTCTTCTTCGCGATGGTACCCCGTTTTATGGTATAGTGGTCTATGTAGGAGGGACGGTTATGGGCGTTAAATATTCGAGCAAAATCAACAAAATTCGCACTTTCGCCTTAAGCTTGATTTTTATCGGTGTCATTGTCATGTATCTTGGGCTGTTTTTTCGTACGTCCCCGGTCATCATGACGTTGTTTATGTTGTTTGGGATGTTGTTTCTTGTCGCCAGCGGCATTGTATACTTTTGGATCGGCACGCTCTCGACGAGAGCCGCCCAAGTTGTTTGCCCGTCGTGCGGCAAAGTGACAAAAATGCTCGGACGCGTCGATTTATGCATGTTTTGCAGCGAACCGTTGACGCTAGACCGTGAACTGGAAGGAAAAGAGTTTGACGAAAAGTACAACAAAAAAAGAAAAAGCTGATAGCCGCCTTGTGCTATCAGCTTTTTTAATGTGAATGCGCCGGCGCCCCGCTTTTTTGACAGTCAGGGCAGACTCCGTACACTTCCATGCGATGGTGGTCGACCTTAAAACCGGTGACGTGAGCGGCGAGCTGCTCGACTTCATCGAGCGCTGGATAGTGGAAATCGACAATTTTGCCGCACTCTTCACAGATGACGTGATAATGATTGGAAGTGACGAAGTCAAACCGGCTTGACGAATCGCCGTACGTCAGCTCTTTGACAAGCCCGATTTCCTTAAAGACGCGCAAGTTATTGTAGACGGTAGCTACGCTCATGTTTGGGAATTTCCCTTCCAGCGCTTTGTATATTTCATCAGCCGTCGGATGGGACATCGAGCTGATCAAATACTCCAATATCGCATGACGTTGCGGCGTGATGCGTATGCCAGTCTTTTTCAGCATGTCAAGCGCTTCCTTCAGTTGCTCGTTGTCAGACACCGTCATGCACCTCACTCTCTGTTCAAAGGTGAAAAAAATTATCACTTTATAATATTTATAATTAGTCTACAAAGAATGCATGCCATTTGTCAATATAGATGCCATTAATATATGGGTTCGGACGCCATTTTAACAAAAAAAGGAGGCGGAAATTGTTTCCGCCTCTTATGTCATTCATTTGAGGAGGTTACTATGTATCATACGCAAAACGATGTACATTGTCTGGACGCTTACCTAGATGACGCCAGTCGGGCGACTTCCGCAAGCGCCTCATCGACATGCCCCTTCACTTTTACCCCGCGCCATTCTTTGACCAACGTTCCGTCGGGGGCGATAATGAATGTCGAGCGCTCAATGCCCATATATTCCTTGCCGAAATTTTTCTTTTTCTTCCATACCCCATACAGCTCGGCCACTTCATGCCACTCATCAGAAAGAAGCAAAAATGGCAACTCATATTTTTCGATAAACACCTCATGCCGCTTCATCGGGTCGGTGCTCACTCCTAAAATGACGGCGTTCAACTCGGCGAACTGCGCATGGCGGTCGCGAAAGTCGCACGCTTCGGCTGTGCACCCCGGGGTCATGTCTTTTGGATAAAAGTAAAGCACCACATACCGGCCGCGAAAATCAGACAGCGAAACCATTTTCCCATTGCTTGCCGGCAAGGTGAAATCTGGAGCTGGCTGGCCAATGGCAATCGTCATGTCGTTCCCCCCGTCTTCTTCGTTTTCTTTTAGCGTAGCGAAGACGAAGGGAAATTGCAACAACATCAGCGATGATCCCAGTCAAACACGGTGCGCGTCACGATGACAGCGGGCATAATGTAGCCGAGAAGCGCTTCGGCAATGGCGATCCACCGCCCGACGCCGATCGGAGTGACATCGCCGTATCCGACCGACAAAAGCGTCATGCCGCTTAAATACAGGCTGTCTTCAAGCAGCGACAAACGATCTTCCGATGCGCTATTTGGGGATGGGGTAAACACGGCATGGCCGTTCGCCTGCAAAATCATATAAATCATGGCAAAACCGAGCAACATCGTTAAATACCATTGAACGAGAACCCATAAGCTATCGAGTGACAGGCGATGCGTCGCTTGCACGCGCGCTGTCCAAAGCGAGGTGATGCTGCCGAGCAGTACGGCGGCAACAACGCCAAGGAAGGCGTAATCCATCACGTTCCCCCCATTTTTGTCCGTCGTTCATATATACGCGGACAACCGGGCGATTATACCGCATGACCCTCCGCACCCTGCTTGAATCGGCAGCACTCCTGTATTCCACCGGATCGCCCGACACGTTTGGCAAGCCGGCGTCCCGTCGGACGAAGTCAATCGTTGCGCTTTACTGCGCAAAATAGCGCGCCAATACACATTTTAACGTCGCAGCGCTACGGTGGAACCATTTTTTCTCCTCCTCGTCAAGTTCAATTTCAATCACTTCGCGGATGCCATTTCGGTTGATCACAGCAGGCACACCGATGTAGACATCGCGTTCGCCGTATGGGCCGTCCAAGTAAGCGGAAACGGTCAAAATTGCGTTTTCATTATGCAAAATGGCGCTCGTCACGCGGGCAAGCCCCATAGCAATCCCGTAGTACGTCGCTCCTTTTTTCTCAATAATTTGGTAGGCGGCATCGCGCACATTGACAAAAATGCGCTCGAGCTCTTTTTGCGCTTCTTCCCCTTTAGACTCGACTAGCTTGCGGATCGGCACGCCGCCGATATCAGCCTGGCTCCAGACCGGGAGTTCAGTGTCGCCATGTTCGCCGATAATATAGGCGTGCACGTTCGTCGGGGCGACGGCGAAATAGTCGCCCAACAAAAAGCGGAACCGCGCCGTGTCCAAAATCGTACCCGATCCGATTACCCGCTCTTGCGGCAGGCCGCTGAATTTCCACGTCGCGTACGTTAAAATGTCGACCGGATTGGTGGCGACGAGAAACAGTCCTTGAAATCCGGATGCCATGACCGACTCAACGATCGAGCGGAAAATGGCAATGTTTTTGTCTACAAGATCAAGCCGCGTCTCGCCCGGTTTTTGGTTGGCACCGGCGCAAATGACAACCAAATCGGCATCGCGGCAATCATCGTAATCGCCGTGCCAAATGTCAGCCGGCTTCGGCGCAAATACTTTCCCATGGTTTAAGTCCATCGCATCGCCCTCAGCCTTGTTTTCATTTGCATCGATGAGCACGATCTCATCGGCAATCCCTTGATTCATTAAGGCAAACGCATAACTGGCGCCGACAAACCCGGTGCCGACGACCGCTACCCGATTTCCTCTCCCGTTTTTCATCACTGTTCACCCCTTCTTCCTTTTGTGAATATATTCACAAGTTATTTTACGCCATAACATGCTAACGATACAGACAAGATTGTGTCGATTGCTTGACCATTGTTTGTCATTTTGATGGCAAACGAACAAAAGCGGGCCGGGCGCCTAGCTCCCCGTCCCGCGATATCGTCTCACCCCGGCGTTCCAAAGCATGACCGAGACGGCGAAACAGACGGCACCGACCACCGGAGTGAAAAAGACATAGCCATACCATTCCTCTTTGTCAAGAAAATAGGAGGCTGGATAAACGCCGACAAAGGCAAACGGCAGCACCCACGTTAAAATATAGCGGATGACGCGATGATAAATATCGATCGGGTAGCGGCCATAGCTGCTGATGTTGTACATCATCGGCATGATTGATGTTCGGGCGTCGGCAAAAAAACTGATCGTCGCCAGCGAAATGAAAATGCCGGCATAAATCAACACACCGCCAATCACAAGCAAAATAAACACGAAGACATCATACCAATGAAACGAAAGAGACAAGCGGCTGCCGGCATACAGCATAATGATCAGCCCGGGCACAGCGCCAAGCAGCGATTCAAGCTCCATCCGCTCCAAAACAATTTGAAACAGGCTGTTTAGCGGGCGCGTCAACACGCGGTCCATTTCCCCCTGCACAATATATCGTTCATTAAAATCCCATAGGTTAAAAAAGGCGCCAAATACGGCATACGGGACAAGAAAAAAACCGTAAATAAACAAAATCTCATCGCGCGACCAGCCGTGAAGCAGCGTCGTATGGCCGAACACAACCAGCAAAAATACCAAGTTGACCGCCTGAGCCATAAAGTCAGACAGCCACTCCACGAACAAATCGGCTCGATATTGCAGCTTTGTCTTCATATATTGCGCCATGTATTGAAAAAAAACCGATACGTAAAACAACGTTTACCCCCCTTGCACAACGAGACGCTTTTTCGCCGCTCTCCATAACCATCCAATCGGGAAAAGCAATACGATGCACCACGTTGCCTGCAGAAGCAGGCCATCACGGACAGCAGCACCTTTAAAACTTTCTGTAATGATCATGCTTGGGATGTAGCTGATGGCTTGAAACGGGAAATACATCATCGCCCGTTGCGCCCAATCGGGATAAAAGGAAAGCGGCAAAATGAGCCCAGAAAACAAGTCGATGATAAACCGCTTCGCCCGCAGCAACCCTTCATTTCGGAACGTAAAGAACGTCACAACCCCCGCAAGCAAGTTCAGCTCCGAAAAAATGATAAAGCTGAATAGAAGCGACAAGCCGAAAGACAGCCACGTTTTGGCGTGTCCCGGAAACTGAAGCGGCAAAAAAAGCGATACGACCAAAAGCCCAGGCAGCGATAAAAAGAAAAGGCGAAACAACCCTTCGCCAAGCCCTTGCACAGCTTTCATCCCTAAATAGCTGTACGGGCGGATGAGTTCGACCGCCACTTTTCCATCGCGGATTTCCATGGCGATTTCACGGTCAAGATTGTTAAAATAAAACGCCCGCGCCAGCCACGAAATGGCGACATACGTCGTCATTTGCCCAAGCGACATCCCTTGCATCGATGATTTGCCGCCATAAATGGCTGACCAAAGGAAGTAATACGCTGCGATGTTAATGGCGTAAATCAAAATGCCAGTGTAATAGTTTGTCCGGTAGGCGAGCATCATTAAAAAGCGGATGCGGACCATTTCGACATACTTACCCATGAACCGCACCTTCCTCATAAATATTGCGGATGATCTCCTCCGTCGGCACTTCGTGAATATGGATGTCGTTTAACGCACAACGGGCGGCGACGCGACTGACAACTTCCGGCACGCCTCCCGGCGGGACGTGCGCGACCCAAACGTTTGGCTGCTCGCCTTTTTTCCAAACAACATTCAACCCTTCGGTCAACTGCCGCAAAAAAGCGGCCGTCACCGCTTCGGCGAACGTAAAGGCGACCCGTTTTCCTTGCCCCCATCTTTCTTTCAGGCGCTCAAGCGACCCATCGTAAATGATTTTCCCTTCATCGAGCATAATGACCCGCTCGCAAAGCGCTTCAATGTCTGACATGTCGTGCGTCGTCAGCAGGATCGTCGTGCCATACCGTTCATTCAACTGCTTTAAAAACTGACGGATGTTGAGTTTGACAAGCACATCAAGGCCGATCGTCGGTTCATCCAAAAACAACAGCGGCGGGTTGTGAATGAGCGCAGCGGCGAGCTCGCAGCGCATCCGTTGGCCAAGCGACAGCTTGCGCACCGGCTTATCAAGCAGCGGGCCGATCTCAAGCATCTCGATCACCTCGCCCATATGGCGTCGGTATTGCTCGTCCGAGACGCGGTACACTTTTTTCAACAGCCGGAACGACTCTTGAACGGCGATGTCCCACCATAATTGCGAACGCTGACCGAACACGACGCCGATGGTGCGCACGAATTTTTCCCGCTCTTTATGCGGATTCATCCCGTTGACGACAATGCGCCCAGACGTTGGCGTTAAAATGCCGGTCAACATTTTGATCGTCGTGGATTTGCCGGCGCCGTTTTCGCCGATATAGCCGACGATTTCCCCTTGCTTGACGGCAAACGAAATGTCATCGACCGCTCGAACGATCGTATAACGGCGCGTCCATAAATCGCGAAACGCTCCGACAAGGCCGGAGCGGCTGGCATGCACTTTAAATTCTTTGCGCAAACGTTCTACTTCAATCGCATTCATCGTTCTCCTCCTGATCTCTCCTTGGCGTCAAACGAAAAAGGCGGCTTGCGCCTTTCTCCTATGTTGCATTATACATGAATCGCCGCCATTTTCACCTTTTTTGTTTTCCAGTCCGTTGACGCCATTGCGTTAGGCGCCGCATCCGATTTAAATCAATGCCCACTCGCCGATCGACCGTCGGCAACAGTTGGATGTCGGTTTCCACCCATACGGAAACAAAATATTTCCCTGTCGGATTTTTTCGAATCAGCACGTCAATGATGGGAGAAACCGATCCATCTCCCGCCTACGCCTATAGCATTGAAGTTTGAGTCTTCTCGGTTTACTATATAAAGAGGCAGTCAGCGGAAACAGGAGGATCAAACAATGCAGTGGACCAAATCAGAACAATTATATGAAGAAGCGCTCCAGCACATTGTCGGCGGGGTGAACAGCCCGTCCCGCTCATACAAAGCGGTCGGCGGCGGCGCTCCAGTCGTGATGGTGCGAGCGCAAGGGGCGTATTTTTGGGATGTGGACGGAAACAAGTACATCGACTATTTGGCCGCTTACGGACCGATCATCGCCGGGCACGCCCATCCGCACATCGCGGAAGCCATCCGACGCGCTGCGGAAACCGGGGTGCTGTACGGCACGCCGACGCCGCATGAGATCACGTTTGCCAAAATGTTAAAAGAGGCGATCCCGTCGCTCGAGAAAGTGCGGTTTGTCAACTCGGGAACAGAGGCGGTGATGACCACGATCCGCGTCGCCCGCGCCTACACCGGACGAAGCAAAATCGTGAAATTCGCCGGTTGCTACCATGGCCATTCAGATCTTGTGCTCGTCGCCGCCGGCTCGGGGCCGTCGACGTTGGGGACGCCGGACTCAGCCGGCGTGCCGCCAAGCATCGCCCAAGAGGTCATTACCGTGCCATACAATGATGTCGAATCGTTCCGTGAAGCGATGGACGTTTGGGGCGAGCAAGTCGCAGCGGTCCTCGTTGAGCCGATCGTGGGCAACTTCGGCATCGTCCTGCCAAAACCAGGCTTTTTAGAAGCGATCAATGAAATTGCCCACAAGGAAGGGGCGCTCGTCATTTACGATGAAGTGATCACCGCCTTCCGCTTTATGTACGGCGGAGCGCAAAACTTGCTCGGTGTGGAGCCCGACTTGACGGCGATGGGGAAAATCATCGGCGGCGGCTTGCCGATTGGGGCATATGGCGGACGCCAAGACATTATGGAACAAGTCGCTCCGCTCGGACCGGCGTACCAGGCCGGGACGATGGCCGGCAACCCGGCGTCGATGCTCGCTGGCATCGCCTGCCTTGAAGTGTTGAAACAAGAGGGCGTCTATGAGCATCTCGACCGGTTAGGGGCGATGTTGGAAGAAGGCATCCTTGCCCATGCCCGCCAATGCGGCCTGCCGGTGACCGTCAACCGCTTAAAAGGCGCGCTCACCGTTTTCTTCACCGACGAAAAAGTGGAAAACTACGAGCAAGCCCAGCGCAGCGACGGCGAGTTGTTTGCAAAATTTTTCAAGCTCATGCTCAAACAAGGAATCAATCTTGCACCGTCAAAATACGAGGCTTGGTTTATCACCCTCGCCCATACGGAAGACGACATCGCCTACACGATCGATGCAGTTGGCAAGGCGTTCCGGCAGCTTTGAATAACAGCAATTTCCCAACGCCCCGCCTTCATCGTCGGGGCGTTATATTTTCCTTGCGCACATAGGATAAAACTGTGTATAGTACTGAATGGTTCACCAAAACAAAAAGGAGAGTTTTGATCATAGATGAAACTCGGTGCCCGCATCTTTAAAACGGGGATCGCAGTGGCGCTCGCCTTGTTCTTAGCAGCGCTCTTCCAGTTTCCATCGCCGGCGTTCGCCGGCATTTCCGCTGTGTTCGCCATGCAGCCGACCATTTACCGTTCGTATTTGTCGCTGATCGAGCAAGTGCAAGCGAATGTGATCGGCGCCTTGTTCGCGATCGCGGCGGTTCTCGTCCTTGGGCGCGATCCGTTGATCGTCGGTTTGACGCTGATGATCGTCATCGCCATTTGCCTGAAAATGCGCCTTGAATCATCGACGATTTCCGTAGCGCTTGTCACAGTCATTGCGATTATGGAATATACAGACCGCCAGTTCATCGAATTTGCGGCCATCCGCTTTTTAACGATTATGCTTGGCATTTTCGCCGCCTTTGTCGTCAATTTGATTTTCTTGCCGCCCAAGTATGAAAAAAAGTTATATGAAAAAATCAGCGAAGAAACAGAGGCCATTTTAAAATGGATCCGCCTGCATAAACAGCAGGCAGCCGACCATCATCATTTAAAAGAAGAAATTGAAACGCGGCACGAAGAAATGACCAAACTTGAGCACCTATATTTTATGTACAAAGAAGAGCGCACGTATTTTCGGCGCCAACGCTTCCAAAAATCGCGCAAGCTCGTGTTGTACCGGCAAATGATAGCAGCGGCCGATCGGGCTTTATCGGTCTTAAAATGGCTGCACCGGCTCGAAAACGAGTTCAGCCGCTTGCCCGCCGAGCTTCGTCAAGCCATCTGCCTGCACCTTGGTTGCTTGCTTGACTACCATGAGCAGCTGTTGCTGAAATTTATCCATAAGGCAAAGCCGCTCCCTCACAGCAGACGGGCCGAGGAAATTCATCATCAGCGCGAGCGGCTCACTTCCGCCTTTTATTCGGACGGCCAGCCGCCGGGCGATTATCGGTTGTTTTCTTTAATCGGAGCGATCATTGACTATGGGGATCGCCTCGAACATTTAGACAAGCTTATCGATAGTTTCCACCATTACCATTACGATGACACGCTGGAAAAAGAGCTGGAAAAGTCAGCAGGCGGCCGCTCATAGCGGACCGCCTGCTTCAATTTTTCATCCGTGGGTCAAGCGCATCCCGCAACCCATCACCCATTAAGTTAAAGCCAAGCACCGTCAGCATGATCGCCAATCCAGGGAAAATCATCGTCCACGGCGCCTGAGTCAAGAAATCTTTGGCGTCCGATAGCATTTTCCCCCACTCCGGATTGGGCGGTTGCGCCCCCAAGCCTAAAAAGCCAAGTGCGGCCGCTTCGATAATGGCCGTGGCGATCGCCAGTGTCCCTTGAACGATGATCGGCGCGAGGCTGTTGGGCAAAATATGATGGATTAAAATGCGCCAGTCGCTCATGCCGATCGCTTTCGCTGCCATAATGTATTCTTCTTGCTTAATGCTTAGCACGCGAGAACGGATGAGCCGCCCAAAGTTCGGTACATTAATTACAGCGATGGCGATGAGGGCGTTTTGCAAAGACGGCCCGAGCACAGCGACGATGCCGATCGCCAATAAAATGCTCGGAAACGCCAGCATAATGTCAAACAAACGCGAAATCACCCCATCAATCCAGCGCCCATAGTAGCCGGCGACAATGCCAAGCAGCGAACCAACAATGACCGAGCCGAGCACGGAAAAAAATCCGACCCACAGGGAAATGCGGGCTCCATATATCACGCGGGAAAAAATGTCGCGGCCAAAATCATCGGTGCCGAACCAATGCTCGCTAGAAGGCGGCTGCAACCGCTCGGCCAACTGTTGGTCTTTATAATCATACGGTGCCAGCCACGGCGCCAAGATGGCGACAAGGATAAAAAACAAAACGATCCCAGCACCGACCAAGGCGATTTTATTTTTTCGAAACCGCCGCCATGCTTCTTTCCATAAAGAAACCGATTCCGTCTCCCTAATCGCCGCCGGCGGTGTTGCCGGCGTGCGCGCTAGTTCAGCCATAGGCGCCCTCCCTCCTTAATTGTACTTAATGCGCGGATCAATGATCGCATAAAGTAAATCAACGATCAAATTAATAAAAATAAAAATGGTGGCAATGATCAAAATGCCCGATTGGATCACCGGATAATCCCGATACCCGATTGCATCATAAATATAGCGTCCGATGCCGGGCCAACTAAAAATGGTTTCCGTCAAAATCGCACCGCCAAGCAGCAGTCCTGTTTGCAGCCCAATGACCGTCAACACGGGAATAATGGCGTTTTTCAACGAATGTTTGTACACGACCCAAAACATGCTTAACCCTTTCGCACGAGCGGTGCGAATGTAGTCGGATTTCATCACTTCCAACATGCTCGAACGCGTCATGCGAGCAATAATCGCCATCGGGATCGTCGCTAGAGCCATACTCGGCAAGACAAGATGTTGAATAACTTGCCAAAACTGATCGGTATTCCCAGACAGAAGTATATCGATCAGATAAAGATGAGTGATCGGCTCAACAGGGTTGCGTACGTCCTCGCGACCGGACGTCGGCAGCCAATCAAGTTCAATCGAAAACAGCCACTGCTCCATTAAGCCAAGCCAAAAGATCGGCATGGAAACACCAATCAATGCCAACACCATCGCAATATAATCAAACCATGAATTTTGAAACCAAGCGCTAATAATGCCGGCGTTCACGCCAATAATCACCGCAATCAGCATCGCCGCCAGCGACAGTTCGATCGTCGCCGCCAAATACGGCCAAATTTCTTCGGCGATGGGGGCGCCGGTGCGGATCGACTCGCCTAAGTCACCGTGCAGCAAGCCGCCGATGTATTTGACATACTGCACATACCATGGCTCATCTAACCCAAGCTTATGGGTCAAAGCCGCTACAGCCTCTTTCGTCGCTTTTTGCCCTAAAATGACTTGCGCCGGGTTGCCCGGAATGGCTCGGATCATAAAAAAGACGACAAGCGACATGCCAAACAACACCGGGATCACCATCAACACCCTTCTCACAGCATACGACAGCACCTGACTCTCCCTCCCTTAACATGCGGCAAACAAAGAGGGGAAGATGCGCTCCTTCCCCTCTCTCAGTCGATTATTTAAACTCGACTTTCGTAAACTTATCCGAACCGGTCGGATGCGGGTTAAAGCCTTGGATATTCGCCTTGCCGGCCAACAGTGGAGTTGAATGGACGAGCGGAATCCATGGCGCTTCTTCTTTAATGATCTCTTGCGCTTTTTTATACAGCTCGTTCCGTTTGTTTTCATCGCTCACCGTTTGCGCTTCGACCAAAATTTTATGCAGCTCATCATTCGAGAAATAGGTGTAGTTGTTGCTGCCAATGCTGTCTTTGTCAAGGAGCGCATACAAGAAGTTATCCGCATCACCGTTGTCGCCCGTCCAGCCGAGCAGGAAGGCGTCCGCTTCCCCTTTGGCGAGCTTGTCTAAATAGGTCGCCCATTCATACGTCACGATTTTCGCTTTCACGCCGATTTTGGCAAAATTCGCTTGAATGGCCTCAGCGATTTTTTGCCCGTCCGGCATATACGGACGCGGCACCGGCATCGCCCACAGTTCGATTTCAAAGCCATTCGGATAACCCGCTTTCGCAAGCAGCTCTTTCGCTTTATTCAAATCAAACGGATAGTCTTGAATCGCATCGTTGTATCCCGGGATGCTGGGCGGCATCGGGTTTTTCGCCGGTTCCGCCTGGCCGGCGTAAAACGCATCGATGATCGCTTTCTTGTCAACCGCGTAGTTCAACGCTTGGCGAACCAACTTGTTTTTCAGCGGCCCTCTCGTCGCCGTCAGTCCGACATAGGCGACGTTCATCGACGGGCGCTTGAAAATTTGAAACTCTTTGTTTCCTTCCACTTGTTTTAAGTCCGTCGGATTCAAGTCTTCCATGATGTCGATTTCGCCTTTTAAGAGCGCATTGAGACGCGCCGAGTTGTCCGGAATGGACACGAAGATGAGCTGGTTCAGCTTTGGATAGCCTTTTTCCCAATAGTCTTTATTTTTTTCAAGTACGATCCGTTCGTTCCGCTTCCATTCTTTAAAGACGAACGGGCCGGTCCCGACTGGGTGTTCGCCAAACTTGTCGCCGTATTTTTTCACGGCTTCTGGGCTGGCGATTGCAAACGGCGTCATGGCGAGATTTTTCAAAAATGGAGCTTGCGGCCGTTTCAGCACAAATTGCACCGTGTACTTGTCGAGCGCCTTTACTTCTTTAATCACATGGCTGTCATCATTTTTGTAACCGCCAAACATCGATCCGTAATACGGAAACTTGTCGGCATTGCCGTTCGCCCAACGCTCGAAGTTAAAGACCACTGCATCGGCGTTAAACTCTGTCCCATCATGAAACTTGACACCTTGGCGCAGTTTAAACGTATAGGTCAGTCCATCCTTCGAAATCGTCCATTCCGTCGCCAACGCCGGCTTGACGGACGTATCGTTGTCGTTGTAATCAAGGAGCGTATCAAAAATGTTTTTCGTTACTTTCAGCGACTCCCCATCCGTCACAGTCGCCGGGTCGAGCGACACCGAATCACCGCCGCGCCCGTACACCAGCGTATCCTGGGTCGACGGTTTGTCACTGCCACCCCCTGCGGTTTGCTTCGACTTGCCGCAGCCAGCTAAAACAAGCATGACTGCCAGCATCATGGCAAGCCACGTAAACCATGGTTTTTTCCTCATCGTGTTTCCCCCTTGTGTTTCATTTGTTTATCATCACGTTGCTCACCTGTTGGCTCGTATAAATGGCAAGCAACGTAATGTCCATTGGCCACTTCTCGCAATTCCGGACGCCGCTGGCGGCAAATATCCATACAGGATGCGCAACGCGTATGGAACGCACACCCTTGCGGCGGATTCGCCGGGCTTGGCAAATCGCCGGAAAGCAACTGTCGTTCTGTTTTATGATCAGGATCTGGAATCGGCACAGCGGACAAAAGCGCCTGCGTATACGGATGCTTCGGCGATTCGTATAACGACTCGCTGGCCGCCAGTTCAACCATACGACCCAAATACATGACGCCGACCCGGTCGCTGATATGTCGAACGACCCCTAAATCATGGGCAATGAAAATATATGTAAGCCCAAACTGCTTTTGCAAATCTTCAAGCAAATTGAGAACTTGCGCTTGAATCGATACATCAAGCGCCGACACCGGTTCATCGGCGATGATCAGCTTCGGATGGGTCATCAACGCTCGCGCAATGCCGATGCGCTGACGCTGGCCGCCGCTGAACTGGTGGGGATAGCGTTTGGCATGATACGAACCGAGCCCGACCACCTCGAGCATCTCCCGCACTCGCCGCTTCCGTTCCTCTTTTGATCCAATGCCGTGGACGATAAGCGGCTCTTCCAAAATTTTTTCGACTGTATGGCGCGGGTTCAGCGAAGCGAACGGGTCTTGGAAAATCATCTGCATATCGCGCCGCAACCGGCGCAGCTCCGCTTTTGATAAAGCGGTTACATTCTTCCCTTCAAATAGAATCGAACCGTCTGTCGGCTCAATGAGCCGTAGCAGCATTCGGCCCGTCGTCGACTTGCCGCAGCCCGACTCGCCGACAATGCCAAGCGTCTCACCGCGGTACACGGTGAATGTCACATCATCGACCGCTTTGACCGTCCCAATTTGTTTGCCAAAAACGCCCCCGGTAATGGGAAAGTATTTTTTAAGCCCTTTCGCTTCGAGCAGCGGTTCGCTCATCAACCAGCCCCTCCTTCTCTAACGCCAAAAAACAGCGGGCGCGATGGCCTTGTTCACTCGTTTCGTACAATAGCGGATCTTCGTGGCGGCAGCGGTCAACGACCCATTCGCACCGAGCGGCAAACCGACAGCCGCAGCGGACCGTTCCGGGTTTTGGCACTTGGCCGGGAATGGAATACAGCCGCTCCTTTTTGCCGCGGATATCCGGGATCGAGCGGATCAAACCGGCAGTGTACGGATGCTTCGGATTGCGGAAAATGTCCCGAACGCTTCCTTCTTCCACGATTTGGCCAGCGTACATGACAATGACGCGATCGCATAGTTCAGCGACAACTCCCAAATCATGGGTGATCATCATCACTGCCGTGCCGAACGTCCGGTTCAATTCTTTCATCAGCGCTAAAATTTGCGCCTGAATGGTCACATCAAGCGCCGTCGTCGGCTCGTCCGCGATCAAGAGCGCCGGACGGCACGCCATCGCCATCGCAATCATCACACGCTGGCGCATGCCGCCAGACAACTGATGCGGATATTCGTCCAACATTTGCTCAGCGCGCGGCAGCCCGACAAGCTTGAGCATCTCCACCGCCCGCGCTCGCGCTTCTTTTTTCCCTATTTTTGTATGTAAACGAATAGCCTCGACTAATTGGTTTCCAATGGTAAACAATGGATTTAAGGAAGTCATCGGCTCTTGAAAAATCATCGCGATCTCGTTGCCGCGAATTTGCTTCATCCGCCGCTCCGAGACTTCGATCAAGTTCTCGCCTTTAAACCAAATCTCACCGCCAACCACCTTGCCGATTCCTTTTGGCAACAACCCCATAATAGACAATGACGTCACACTTTTCCCACACCCGGACTCCCCGACAATGCCAAGCACTTCGCCTTCACGAATGGAAAAATCTACACCATCGACCGCCGGGATCTCCCCATCATCCGTAAAGAAAGACGTCCGAAGCCCACGAACTTCCAATAAAATCTTTTCCCCCATCACGCTCCCCTTCTCTCATTCGATTTTGATGAAACTTTTGCTCTCTGAATAAAATTATGCCATGTATTGTTTTCTAATAACTCACATTTCGCACCCTGAATAAAAATTCGAAATAAGCCCGATTTGACCGAATAAAAATTAATTATTTTACAATTTTTGTATAAAAAATTATTTTTATGCGAATATTTGGGTTATTTTTTGTATATTATGCAAAGGTTGCGAAATATGAGTTCTAACACAATATAATATTATAAAAAATTAAAATTATTGAAAAACGAAAAATAATAAAATAACGAGGGGATGAAACAATTCCTCGTTGACCTTATTTGTTGTAAAGATGCACGCACCTTGAACGACCATTTTCACGCCGGATAGATTGCAAAAATAGCGCATGGAGATTTTTTATCATAATTTCTAACGTCTCATTCCATTTTTGCCTCCAAATCAACTGATCACTCCTGCTTGACCGTCACCATTCCTCATGCATGCGGGAAAAAGCAGAAAAACTGCCGATTTGCGAACAGGATTTTTCATGTCGCTATTTATCATCTCTAATCGAGACCCCTGCTTTTAAGCATAAGCGTTAGCAAGGCAGCCCAACCGTGGGACGCACGAGGATGGCTTGACTGACAACCTGCCGTAGGGCGGGTGTTCCCGACAATCCCCCGCCTCACCATCAGCTCTTCATGCGTGCCGCTTTCGACAAAAAAGCAGAAAAAACCTGCCAGCGATGCCGAACAGGCTTTTTTCATGCCGCTATTTACGTTTGGTACGCCTGAAACACTCCGTACCATTTGTCGATGAACTCGGGCGCAAACGGCCCTTTCCGCTCCTTAATCCAGCCGATCAGTTTTTGAACGTTGTTTTTTAAAATGCGGTCGATCACATCGGGATAGTGCATTTCGCGGCGATGCCGCTCATACTCATCTTCATCCAGCAGCATGTACGTCATATCGGGAAACACTTTAATATCCAAATCATAATCGATGTACTTCAGCGCTTCTTCATCCCAAACGAACGGCGAGCTTAAATTGCAATAGTAGTATACCCCGTCCTCACGAATCATGGCGATAATGTTAAACCAATGCTTAGCATGAAAAAAACAAATCGCCGGTTCGCGCGTCACCCACGTCCGGCCGTCCGCTTCCATGACGAGTGTTTTGTTATTGCCGCCGATCACATACGATGGCGTCCCTTTTAATACGACCGTTTCCTGCCAAATGCGGTGAATCGTCCCATTATGTTTGTAGCTATGGATTTGAATGATTTTCCCTTCCCGAGGGTAAGCTGGCATCATTCTTCCCTACTTTCCGATGGGAGCTTCTTCGTTATATTATACCCTGTTCCTTTTGCAAAAGGAAAGAAAAGCAGGCCGCCTTACTGAGGAAAAGGCAACTGGCGCGTTGGCTCAAGGACGCAGCCTGTCCGTCAGACACCGGATGCCATCTGCCCTAAAAATGCGCGGCGGATGGCTTCCACCTCCCGTTTCATTTGCCGCACTTCCTCGCGCAAGGCGGCGGTCGGCGCTTCACGTTCGAGTTCATCCAACTGGCGGGTGATCTCCTCGCAACGCTCCATCTCCTGTTGCAAAAACAGCGCCTCGTCGCCTACATTCGTCCATGCGTGCTCCATCGCCATTCCGTTCTCCCTTCCCCTTTGCCGTGTGATTTCCTTTCATCATTTCGCGGCCGCATCCACAAATTCCTTTCACTAATCTCGTAAAGAGAGGACAGCTTTTGTCGACAAAAAAAGCAGAGGCGCGCCGCCCCTGCTTTTGCCTTCCATCTTCGGCCTATCGCCTGCGCTCTTGTAGCAACATACGCCGTCGTCACAACCGCCAGGCGTCAGCCATGGATGATCGTTGGTTATTGATTGACATTTTGCGCTTTGCGGGCTTCCGCTTGCGCATTTTGTTGTTTTACGTGTTGCACATTCGTCTCAGCCGCAAATTCCGTCGCAAATTGGCCAGCTTGAGCGGCTTGAGCCGATTGGGCATTTTGTTGTCTTACTTCTTGAATGTTTGTGCCAGCTGCTGTTTTGTTCGGTTGTTTGGCCATTGTTCTCACCTCCACGTGCTTTACTATGCCCCGGGGGTGATCGTTCTATCCGCTGACGTTACAAAAGTAAAGATCTTCCACCATCGACAATGATCGTCTGCCCGCGAATCATCTCGGCTGCATCCGAGAGCAAAAACAAAACCGCGTTGACGATATCATCGGGTTTGACCGGGCGGCCAGCCGGCGTGTTCGCAGCCGCGTCGGCGAGCAGCTCTTCACGGTTCGGGAAGTGCTTCAGCGCATCGGTATCGACCGCCCCGCCGGAGACGGCGTTGACGGCGATGTTTTTCGGCGCCAGCTCGACAGCCAAGTAGCGGGTCAACGCTTCAAGCGCGGCCTTCGAGACGCCGACCGCCGTATAGTTTTCCAAATAGCGGATCGACCCGAGCGAGCTGATGCTCACAATTTTCCCGCCGCCGACCCGCTCCATTCTTTTGGCCGCTTCCTGGGCGCAAAACAAAAGCGCTTTGCTGTTGATGTTCATCGTCCAGTTCCAATGCGTTTCTTCCAATTCCATCGCCGGGCGCAAGACGCCGGATGCGGCGTTGTTCACGAGCACGTCGACCCGCCCGAACACCTCATCGATTTGGGCAAACATGGCGTGAATTTTCTCAACGTCGCCGACGTTCGCTTTGACGACGAGCGCTTTTCTCCCGAGCGCTTCAATTTCGCGCGCCGTTTCTTCGGCGGCTGTTTTGCTGCGGGCGTAATTGACGACAATATCATATCCTTCCTTGGCCAGCCGCAAAGCGATCGCTTTGCCAATGCCGCGGCTGCTTCCAGTCACCACCGCTACTTTTCCACTCATGTTTTTCTGCTCCTTTACATATAATATAGCCGAATTCCGCAAACGAGGGAGGCGCTGCCTATGTACGTCGGCCGCGATATGACTGAGCTGTCCATGATTCCGAAAACGGAATGGACCGATGACGAGCTCTCTTATTTTCATCATTCGTTCCAACAAATCGCTCCGTATTTAAACTCCGAAGGACAGACGATCCACCGTGAAATCATCGAGGAAATCGAAGCGCGCGGCGGCCTTGGGCGCCGTGAAGCAACGTATACACACGGCACGATGCCGGTGCCTGATTAATCGGGGCGGCGTACTCCGCCCGCCCATTCTTTATATTCGCGCCAAACACGTTGATGGGACACCGGAAAGGCGTACGCTTCGAGCTCATCTTCAGACACAAGCCGAAAAGGCTCCTTGGTGGACTCGCTGCTGATCAGGCGGCCGGGAAACACCGTCAACTGCCAGACTAAATGGGAAAACGCATGCTCAAACGAAGCAATCGGTTCTGTAAGCTCCACTTGCAAACCGTATTGCTCCCCAAACATTTTCTCGAGTTTCTCTTTTCCATCTGCGCCGTCCATTTCGCAGCTGGGGAACTCCCATAAGTTCGCAAGCAAACCGGTGCTGTCGCGCTTGCGGATGAGAATGCGGCCTTCATGGTCGGCCAGCACAGCGACAGCGAGCGGCACTTGTTTGACCGCTGTTTTTTTCGTTTTCACCGGCAGCTCTTCCGCCACCCCTTCGGCGAACGCTTGGCAGTAGGCTTGCACCGGACAAAGAAGGCACGACGGGCGGCGTGGCGTGCAAACAAGGGCGCCGAGCTCAATCAGCGCCTCGTTAAACGCTCCCGGGTTTTCGTACGCCATAATTTCGCGGACGATTTGTTCAAATCGTTTTCGCGTCGACGGTTTGGCAATATCGTCTGTCACGAGAAACAGACGCGACAAGACACGCATCACGTTGCCGTCAACAGCCGGCTCCGGCACGCCATAAGCGAGGCTCAACACCGCCCCGACCGTATACGGTCCGACTCCTTTCAGCTTAGAAAATTTATCCGGATCGTCCGGCACTTTGCCGCCATAGCTCGTTTTCACTTCTTTCACCGCCGCGTGCAAGTTGCGCACGCGCGAGTAATAGCCGAGCCCTTCCCACGCCTTCAGCACCTCGTCCTCATCAGCGTCAGCGAGCACCTCCAGCGTCGGAAATTGCTCGATAAACTGTTCAAAATACGGAATGACCGTCTCGACGCGCGTTTGCTGCAGCATCACTTCCGACACCCATACTTTATATGGGTCGCGGTCTTTCCGCCACGGCAGGTCGCGGCGCTCGCGGGCGAACCAGTCAAGCAAATCGCGCTGAAACTCGCGCGCTGGAAATCGCTCTGTTTCTCTTGTCATTCAAAGTTTCCCCCATGATGCCTATTATCCATATCCACCTCATTATATCAAAAAACCCCCGGCGTGGCTTGCCGCACGCCGAGGGAAAACGGAAGGAAATCGTTCTCAACTTTCCTTAGCCGCAGAAACATAGGCGATTTGTTCATGTTGGGCGCGCAATCGGCGAATATCGATGCGCACGAGCAACGAGATGATGAAAGCGATGACAAACAATCCGCCAAAAAAGGCCAAACTTCCTTCATAAGAACCGGTCGTGTCTTTAATATACGCGGCAAACATCGGTCCGACAAGACCAGCCGCGGCCCAAGCGGTCAAAATATAACCATGGATGGCACCGAGTTGCTTTGTTCCAAACAAATCGCCGATATACGCCGGGATACAGGCGAATCCGCCGCCGTAGCACGTATAAACAATCGTCAGCATCACAACAAACAGCCATTTGATGGACACGTTCGGCAACAGGAAGAAAATCAAGATTTGCAAAACGAAAAACGTCGTATACGTATTCGGCCGCCCAATATAATCAGAAGCCGATGCCCAACCGATGCGCCCTAACCCGTTAAACACCCCAATGGCGCCAACTAATGCCGCCGCGGCCGTTTGGCTGATGCCGATGCTTTCCACCGCCAACGGTTTGGCCACCGCTAAAACGGCAATGCCGCACGTCACGTTAATAAACAACATGAACCATAAATACCAAAACCGTCTTGTTTTGACCGCCTCATTGGCCGTCAATTGCGCCAAATCAAGCGAAGGTTTGGCTTTTCCGGCCTTCACTTTTTCCTGAAATCCTTCCGGCAGCCATCCTTCCGGCGGTTTTTCTAAATAAAGAGAAGATAACGTCATAATAACAAAATACGTAATGCCTAAAATGAAAAACGTATTTTGAACACCGACGGAGGCAATCAAACTGTTCATCACCGGACTCGCGATCGCTGCGGCAAAACCGAACCCCATAATCGCCAGCCCTGTAGCCAACCCGCGCCGGTCTGGAAACCATTTGACAAGCGTTGACACTGGCGCAATATACCCGACGCCGAGCCCGATCCCACCTAAAACGCCATAAAACAGATAAAGAAGATACTTGGAACCGAGAGCAACAGCTAATCCAGAACCAGTCACCCCGAGGCCAAAGAAGATGGCGGCCAATAGCCCGGATTTCCGCGGTCCGTGCTTTTCAACAAAATGGCCAAGGAAAGCAGCCGACAATCCTAAAAATAAGATCGCAATGCTGAACGTGAGCGCCACTTCCTGGTCCGACCATCCAAACAATTGTTTTAACGGATTGGTAAAATTGCTCCACGCATAAACAGACCCAATCGAAATATGAATGCCGACGGCGGATAAAGCAATGAGCCAACGGTTTTTCACAGCCTCTCCTCCCCTTTCATCCGATTATGATCCGACTCTCATGCGTATACACGTTAAACGCCTGCCCGCGCAAAAAACCAACCACTGTTATGCCGAGTTCATCCGCCAAATCTAAGGCCAGCGTCGTCGGCGCCGATTTCGAGAGCAGGACGCTCACTCCCATTTTCGCCGCCTTTAACAGCACTTCCGACGAGACGCGGCCGCTGAATACGATGAGCTTGTCTTTCACCGCAACTTGATGACGCAGGCAATAGCCATACAGCTTATCAAGCGCATTATGACGCCCGATGTCAGAGCGAATCACGACCATCTCATCCGGTGTGGCGAGCGCGGCGTTGTGAAGACCGCCCGTCGCCGCAAAGTCCGTCGACTGCTCGTGCAGCGCTTCCATGAGGCGAATGCAGTCATCCGCCTTCACGGCGATGCCGCCGACGATCGTTTTCGCCGTCTTCACATCATTGTAAAAATAAAACTGCCGACTTTTTCCGCAACACGAGCCGATGAACCGCTTGGCGTAAAACTGTTTGGCCGGCAGTCCGCCTGCGGCGAGTTCGACATAAGCAAAGCCCCGCTCCCCATCAATGGTCATCCCTTTGATGTCGCTGTACGTCCGAATGGCTCCTTCCGAGGCCAAAAATCCGATTACCAATTCATCTAGATGCGCCGGCGTGCAAACGATCGTCGCAAACTCCTCGCCATTGACCGTTATGGTCAACGGAAACTCGAGCGCGATCTCGTCCTCTTCCTCAACAAAGCGCCCGTTCCGGTATTTCGCAATCGGTCGCCGTTTCGCCGCAAACCCGCTCACCTTGCCATTCCCCCTTTCCACGCAAAATAAAACCGCCGCCTTCCGGACAAGAGGACAAACTCACCCCTGTCAGCGAAAAGCGGCGGTAGTTTGCGCCCAGCACTTCTGCAGCGAAACCAACGCACATCCGTTTCCGAAACCTGCCTGCCAAGCGGCAAAACCGTTTAGCCGGCAAGGCTTCTACTATTTTCATCGTGCTAACTATTCATAAGCATACCACGAACAGTAACGAAAAACAATTGTTTCTGTTCACAAAATCGTCACAATTCAATCGGTTTTTCAAATACAAAAACGGAAACAGCCATATCCTCTTCCACTTTAATATCACTGAACAAATAAAGAAGCTTCGAACCGACAAGCTCTTCCATGCCGTCCGGCACATGCTGGGCGTACACATCTTGGATCATTTTCGTTCTCGCTGCATGCACCATGTCCCGCCCTTCCGGCGTGCGGGCGATAAATTTTTCCGTCGGCGTCAAATTGCCGTGCAAAATGGTGATCGCCAAATTGTCAACAAAATACGTTTTGATCCGCTCCGGCCCTTTCCCAAACAGCTGTTTGCGCACTTTGCGCACAATATCGTTGAAAGCGGCTTCTTTTCTTGACATTCTCATCCCTCCTTGCGGTCAGCAGAAAAACTTCCGGCCCATCCGTTGTGTTCTTCCTTTCGCCGTACTATAATAAACTATAGCAAATGTATACATAGTGGAAAAATAATAAGGCAAGAAGCTGCCTTGTTATTTTTCTACTAAATATAAAAAGTTTGGATTGGTTGTTTAGTATCGTTATGCTAAAGAACTACTCCACCCACGATGAAGCATTCGTCTCGTCGCTGGTGGAGTTTTTTATTTTGACAAAGGGGGAGCGACGATGGAAGCGCAAATGGTGACGGTAACCATCAACGGGCGTGCCTACCGCGCTAAGCCAGGGGTGACCATTTTAGAAGTCGTCAATGAACACGGTCTTCCGCATCCGCAAGTTTGTTATACGCCGGAGCTTGGCGCCATTCAGACATGCGACACGTGCATCGCTGAAGTCAACGGAACGCTGCTTCGTGCCTGTGCGACGCCGGTTGAGGATGGCATGGTCGTCGAACTCGGCTCGCCGCGGGCAAAGGCAGCGCAAAAAGAAGCGATGGACCGCCTGTTGGAAAATCATCTATTGTACTGTACGGTGTGCGATAACAACAACGGCAACTGCAAGCTGCACAACACGGCGGAAATGATGCAAATTGAACATCAAACATATCCGTACCGGCCGAAAGTCGACCCGTCCGAGGTGGACATGTCGCATCCGTTCTACCGCTACGACCCGAATCAATGCATCGCCTGCGGGCAATGCGTCGAGGCCTGCCAAAACTTGCAAGTGAACGAAACGCTTTCGATCGATTGGGAAGCGGAACGGCCGCGCGTCGTTTGGGACGGCGGGGTGCCGATCAACGAATCGTCGTGCGTCAGCTGCGGGCATTGCGTCACCGTCTGTCCGTGCAACGCGTTAATGGAAAAATCGATGCTTGGCGAAGCCGGCTTTCTGACTGGCTTGGACAAACAAGTGCTCAACCCGATGATCGACTTTGTCAAGGAAGTCGAGCCAAACTATACGAGCATTTTCGCCATTTCTGAAATCGAGGCAGCCATGCGCGAACAACGGATCAAAAAGACGAAAACTGTTTGCACGTTCTGCGGCGTCGGCTGTTCGTTTGAAGTGTGGACGAAAGGGCGGAAAATTTTAAAAATCCAGCCTGTATCCGAAGCGCCGGTCAACGCCATTTCCACATGCGTCAAAGGAAAATTCGGCTGGGATTTCGTCAACAGCGAAGAGCGCCTAACGAAACCGCTCATTCGCAAAGGCGACGTGTTCGTCGAGTCGACATGGGAAGAAGCGCTCGACTTGGTCGCGGAAAAGCTCGGGGCGATCAAGCGGCAATACGGCGGCAACGCCATCGGTTTTATTTCATCGTCGAAAATTTCCAATGAAGAAAACTATTTAATGCAAAAGCTCGCACGGCAAGTATTTGAAACGAACAATGTCGACAACTGTTCGCGCTACTGCCAGTCGCCGGCGACCGATGGCCTGTTCCGCACGGTCGGCATGGGCGGCGATTCCGGCACGATTCATGACATCGCTTCAGCCGGCCTTGTCATCATCATCGGCGCCAACCCGGCCGAGGGGCATCCGGTCATCGCCACCCGCGTCAAACGGGCGCATAAACTGTTTGGCCAAAAACTCATTGTCGCTGACTTGCGCCGAAATGAAATGGCCGAGCGGGCTGACCTGTTCATCCGCCCGAAACAAGGCACCGACCAAGTATGGCTGATGGCCGTGACAAAATACATCATCGACCAAGGCTGGCACGATGAGGCGTTCATTCGCGAGCGCGTCCATTTCTTTGAAGAGTTTAAGCAATTGCTGGAAAAATATACGCTTGATTATGCCGAACAAGTCACTGGCGTCGCCAAAGCTGACCTCATCCGCATCGCCGAGATGATCCATGAAGCAGACGGCACGTGCGTCCTCTGGGGCATGGGTGTGACGCAAAACACGGGCGGCAGCGATACATCGGCGGCGATTTCCAACTTGCTTTTGGCAACCGGCAACTACGGGCGCCCAGGCGCCGGCGCGTTCCCGCTCCGCGGCCATAACAACGTCCAAGGCGCCTGCGACATGGGTTCGCTTCCCGCTTGGCTGCCTGGCTACCAACATGTCACCGATGACGCGGCGCGCGCGAAGTTTGAAAAAGCGTACGGCGTCCGCATCGATGCGAAACCAGGCCTTGACAACATCCAAATGCTCGAAGCGGCCGAGCGCGGCGAGCTGAAAGCGATGTATATCATCGGCGAAGATATGGCGCTGGTCGACTGCAACGCCAACCATGTGCAAGAGACGTTGGCGAAGCTTGACTTTGTTGTCGTTCAAGACATTTTCTTGTCAAAAACGGCGCAATTTGCTGATGTCATCTTGCCAGCAGCGCCAAGTTTGGAAAAAGAAGGAACATTCACGAATACGGAGCGCCGCATCCAACGGTTTTACCAAGCGCTGGAGCCTCTTGGCGACTCCAAGCCAGACTGGTGGATCATTCAAGAAATCGCGAAGCGGCTTGGCGCCGATTGGAATTACGCCGGTCCGAAAGAAATCATGGATGAAATCGCCAGCCTCGCTCCACTGTACTCACAAGCGCATTACGACCGGCTTGAGGGCTGGAACAGCCTTTGCTGGGGCAGCCACGACGGCGCCGATACGCCGCTGTTGTACAAAGAGCGGTTCAACTTCCCGGACGGCAAAGCCCGCTTTGCGTTAGCCGATTGGGTCGAACCGGTGCAATATCCGGAAGAGTACGATTTGCTCGTCAACAACGGCCGGCTGCTTGAGCATTTCCATGAAGGGAACTTGACGTACAAATCCAAAGGCATCGAGCATAAATTCCCAGAAGTGTTCGTCGAAGTATCCCCTGAACTCGCCAAAGAGCGCGGCATTGAAGATGGGGCGCTCGTCCGGCTCATCTCGCCGTACGGCCGCGTCAAAGTGCGCGTGCTCGTCACCGATCGAGTCAGAGGCAATGAACTGTTCTTGCCGATGCACTCCACAGCCAATGAGAGCGCCATTAACATGCTGACCGGCCCGCAGACCGACCATCGCACGAACACGCCGGCTTACAAACAAGCCCGCGTGCGCATGGAAGTCATTGAACGATCCGGCAAGACGCCGCTGCCGCGCACAAATCCGCGCTTTAAAAAGCGGCATCCGCAAAACGGCGTCGAGGTGGAGCGGAAGTGGCGGCGAAGCGACTACGTGCCGCTCACCGAGGAAAACAAGGGGGTGACGATCGGTGGCTAAGCCGATTACCACCATTCAAAAGCGCCAAATGACTGAGGAAGAAAAACGAGCTGAAGCGCTGGCCAAGCTAAAAGCCGCTGTCGGCGACAGTGAAGAGGCGGTCCGCGAGCTCTTGGAGTTCATCGAGCAGCTCCATGAAAGCGGCCTGCTCGAAGCGGCCAACGCCTTGTTAAAAGCGCGGGAAGACGTGGCGAAAATCGTCGTCGGCCAGCTCAACCAAAAACCGGTGACAACAATGATCAACCACGCATTCGCCATAGCTGGCCTTGCTGCTTCACTTGATCCGGAGAAAACGGCGAAACTGCTTGAGCACATCGCCGCCGGCGCGCTGGAGGCGTACGAACAAAACTCCGCCGAAACAAAAAAAATCGGGTTGTTTGATTTGCTTAAAGCGCTCAATGACCCGGACATCAACCGCGCGATCCGCTTTTTCCTGTCCGCTCTCAAAGCGATCGGCAAACGGCTCAGAAATGACGGCTAATCGATCGGCTGGCAGAGAAAAGGACGGTTGACCAATGAGCCGCCGAAAGGACGGACGGCGAACCGATCTTCCAGCAGAATTGAATGTTCCCCCACTTACACCTATATAAGCGTTGAAGTGGGGAGCTTCTCCGTTCGAGATGATCAACGAAGCGTCCCGCCTCATGCGGGGCGCTTTTCGTTGTTTGGCTGAAGCGCTTCCCTTTTCGTCTGACGAATGGCTTTCTTCCTGTTTCCTTTTCTCACTCCACTGTCTATCAATCGTTTCCTTTTTTGAAACTTTGTGAAATTGGTCGTTCCGCCTCTCGCCAACGATTGTCACCGTATGATACACTAGCCATAACCTTGTTTGTCTCTCGCCTCCTTTCGGCCAATGCCTCAAACGGTTATTGGCTGAACACAAGGTGGGGCATACTAATAGTTGCATGAAAAAGAAAGATGTGCTCCGGCCGAGAGACAACAGACAGTTTCCATCCGAACATGCAACGATGCTGCAAGAAGGAGGCGCCTTCACGTTGGATACAGGCACACATGTTTTGATGGGGGTGGCGCTCGGCAGTCTTGCTTCACTTGACCCTGCGATCGCCCACGATCCGCTCTTATCCCACGCCGTGTTGATCGGCGCGCTCGCTGGCTCGCAAGCGCCGGATATCGATACGATTTTCAAATTGCGCAACAACGCCAAATATATTCGCAACCATCGCGGCATCACCCATTCGATTCCCGCCGTCGTTCTTTGGCCGCTGCTCATCGTCAGCGTGATGGCCGCCATCTATCCGAAAACGGATTGGCTTCGCGTTTGGCTTTGGACGTTTGTTGCCGTCGCCTTGCACGTGTTTGTTGACATTTTTAACTCTTACGGAACCCAGGCGTTGCGCCCGTTTACAAAAAAATGGATCGCCCTTGGCGTGATTCATACGTTTGATCCGGTCATTTTTGGGCTTCATTTGGTTGGCGTCGGCGGCTTGTTTCTCGGCGCCCATCCAGGTTATACGTTTCTTGTCGTCTACGTGCTTATCGCTGCGTATTATGGGCTTCGCTTCCGCCAGCAGGCCAACATCAAACGGCTCGTGCGCGCCTCGATCGCCGGGGTGACCGAGATCATCACCGTACCGACATGGCGGCCGCGCGAATGGCATTTAGCCATTTCAACCTGCGACGAATTTTACGTCGCCCGCGTCAAACGCGGCGAGCTCATCATCCTTGACCGCTTCCAAAAGCGTGCGCTTCCCGACCATCCGGTGATGAACGCCGCCAAACGCGACGAAAATATCGCCGCTTTCTTATCTTTTTCCCCGGTTTACCGTTGGGAAATGAACGAATACGATGATTACTACGAAGTGCGCTTTACTGATTTACGCTATCGAAGCAAAGGGTATTACCCGTTTGTCGCTGTCGTCCAGCTCGACCGCGATCTCAATATTGTCAGCTCATACACCGGCTGGATTTTCAGCGAAGGCAAACTGCGCAAAAAGCTCGAACTTGCTCCAAACGGCTGATGGGCTCCGCCCCAATCATTGCCACACATAAGCGCTACAGGGTGTCCCATAATAAAAATACGTGTTGGCCATCCAACACGAGCACGCCGTTAAGGAGGGAATGTGCCGTGCGGAACAAAGCGCACAACTTCCCGAACCAAAACAACAACAAGTTCGAAGGCGAACCGCGCGCCAAGGCCGAGTACGCCTCGAAGCGGGCCGACGGCACGACCAACACCCACCCGCAAGAACGGGTGCGCGCCTCCGGCGAACGAAGCGATTTCTTTTAACATGAAGGGGGAGCACGGCATCGTTCGCCGCACTCCCCCGGCACATTCCGCAGCGAGGTGAACAATCATGGGTCACCATCGGCGCAAAAAATTTTATGACAACTTTTACTCCAATCCGTTCGGGCAGCCGTGGGCCAATCCAAAACACGCCCACTCGCAAGTAAACGGCGAAACGCAACAAACGCTTGACCTCATCATTTTAGAGCGGCAGACGCGCAAGCAGTCGTAGCGAAACAACCTAGGGAGACACCCTCCCTAGGTTTTTAGGCTCTCTTTCCGTCCGACTGTGAACTTGTCCCGCCCATCATGATTGAGGCAAATTCGGTTTACGAAGTAGTGAAATCGGCAGCGCCTCCTCCTCACCATTTCCTTTCAGCCGCCATCCCCAGGCGAACACTCCTTTTAAATAGCGGACTTTGAAATATTCCCCAGGCGCCCCTTCAATTTCATAAATCTCCCCAGGATGAAAATCAGCTGGATTAAGCATATACGCCTTCGCCATGGCGATTTTCCGCTCGTAGACGGCGTATTCGTTCACCATCCCCATCTGCTCCGCCTTGCGTGCCTTTTCCGTCAACATGGCGATTTCTTGTTGCAGTTCTTCTTTCGTCATTTCGCTGTACCGTTTTTGTTCTCCTTTGATCATAGGCAAGCCTCCTTTTTGAGCATTCCGGATGGATCGTTTTCATCCACATGGAACTCGGCAAAAGGTTCAGAACATCTCTTGATTTATGGAACTGGAACGATTTTGTGATCAACATTCAACGACAAAACTGATAATATCCCCTAATTTTTTCAAATCCTTTCATTCGAGATCACTCGTCATTACCGTGCATGCGCAGCCATTCATTGATCAAGTCAAGTGCGAATCCTTTTCGGTACAGGGCTTGGCGCATCTTTTGCTCATAAAGCGGCCGCGGGTGGTGCGCATAACGGCGGTGCGCTTTCTCCGCCTGAACACTGAGCGCCTCCCGTTCTTCTTGTTCAGTATGAGCGCCGCCATCCGCCAAAACGGCGGCAATCACCTCATGCGGAAACCCTTTGCGCATCAGCTGCTGCCGCACCCGTTCCAAAAACGCGCGAGCCGATTCAGCCCGGCGCTGTTTTTTCGCTTTTTCGTAAAGCGAGCGGGCGATGGCCATCTGTTCATCCAACGTATACTCCGCCAAACTCTGCTCGATCAAGCAGCCCAAAACACCGAGCCGTTCCAGTTCGGCGCGGATGAGAAGCGGCCCTTTCGCCGCCGTCTTTTTTTGCGTGCGTACGTAAGCGGCGGCAAACGCCTCGTCATCGACATACCGCTCGGCGCGAAGTTTTTTGAGCACTTCATCAATCACCGAATCCGGAGCGCCTTTTTTTCGCAAGTGTGCGGCGACCTCATGCTCCGAACGCATCCGGCGCGCCAAAAAGTAAAACGCCTGTTGATACGCCTTTTTCACCTCATCGGCATACACAATATGTTGAAGCAGGTCGTCGCTGATCTCCATCCCTTTTTTCAAGCGGAATTGAAGCAATACATCTTGATCAACTGTCAATCTCAACGACGGTGCGCCGTCACGGTGCACGACAATCCAAAATCGTTCAGCATTTTGTTCGGTTACGACAATGTCGGCAATCGTTCCCATTGTTTGTCCCCCTTATCTTTTATCGTATCATAAGCAGGAACTTCTGACACCAAAAGCGAAGTCATAAAATAAACCAATGGAAGGGGAATCAAGATGCGTATCGCCATCAACGGCGGCACTGGGCTGATCGGCCAGGCGCTCGCCCGCCATTTTTCCAAGCAAGGACATGAGATTTACATTTTCACCCGCTCTCCCAAACCTTCCGAAGGCAACATTCATTACCTTTCCTTCGACGACCACCGAAAGCCGGCAGCTGTCGATGTCGCCATTAATTTAGCCGGGGAGCCGCTCAACCGAAAACGTTGGACATCGAAGCAAAAAGAGATCATCCTTGGCAGCCGTCTTCGCGCCACCGAAGCGATGGGCCGCTACATCGATTCACTGTCCCGTCCCCCGTCGTTGTTTATCAACGCCAGCGCCATCGGCATTTACGGCACTTCGGACTCCGCAACATTTACCGAGCAAACGACCGATTACGGCGGGGACTTTCTCGCCCAGACCGTCCAAGCATGGGAAGCGTCGGTCCGTCCGATCGAGCAGCTTGGCGTCCGCACCGTCTACGCTCGCTTTGGCGTCGTGTTTGCCCGACATGGCGGCGCGTTGCCGATGATGATCAAGCCGTATCGGTTGTTTGTCGGCGGCCCAATCGGCAGCGGGCGGCAATGGCTGTCGTGGATTCATCTTGAGGACGTCGTGCGCGCGGTCTCGTACATCATCGAACACGAGGAGTTGTCCGGCCCCATCAATTTCACCGCGCCCCATCCAGTGCAAATGGACGAGTTCGGCCGCACGGTCTCCCGCCTTCTTCGCCGCCCGCATTGGCTTCCGGTTCCCGTTTGGGCGCTTCGCCTTCTCCTTGGCGAAATGAGCATGCTCGTCACCGAAGGGCAGCACGTCATTCCAGAGAAGCTATTGCAAGCCGGCTTCCGCTTTTCGTTTCCAACGTTGGAAGGCTGTCTCACCGATTTGCTTTTGCCCCATGACCGACAAAAAATATCCAAAAAAAATTAACAAAAAAACAATTCCCTTTTTGCCTCCGATCGTGTATGATAAAGTAGACCTTAGGCTAGTTGTCGTCATAATCGCATACGGACAGGAACAAGGGGAAGGCAAATGGTGCGCCACCAGCGCTCGCGCTGGTCCTAGTGGGTTCGATTCCCACCCCGAAATTTTTTTAATGAAGTTTTAATAAAAAAATTTCGAGGGTGGGTTCCCGCTGGGAGGCTGCCCTCGGCATCCAAAGGAGGGATTGGCCATGTTGAAAAAACGCGAGCTGCAAGACTGCCATGCGCTGTACGAGCTGATGGTGCATCCGGACGTCTTCCCTTTCGTGCGCCAAAAAGCCAGCTCGTACGAAGAGTTTTTATTCATGACAAAACAGCTCATGGAGGCGGAAGAACGTGGCGAATTGATTTCGCGCACGATTTTGGACGAATGGGGAAACCCGATCGGCACAATCAGCCTCTTTGATATCCAAGATGGCGCCGGCTTTTTAGGCACGTGGCTCGGCAAGCCGTATCACGGGCTCGGTTACAATCGGCGCGCCAAAGAAGCGTTTTTCCATGAGCTGTTTTATGAGCTGTCGATCGAAACAGTGTTTTTGCGCATTCGCAAAGTCAACGTCCGCTCGATCAAAGCGGCGGAAAAACTGCCGTACGTCACGCCGGCCAATGAAACGCGGCGGGCGTTGCTCGAGCAAATCGGCGCGGATGTATACAATTTGTACGAAATTACAAAAGACAACTACACGCTCTATACAATGCGCCATCCCTCCTTTGCCCACAATGAAGAACAGCGCAAAGAGGCATAAGCCGCGGGAGAGCGCATCTGATGCAAAAAGAGGCTGTCCAAACGGACATCCTCTTTTTTACGCATAAAAACGGCTGATTTCGCGCAAAATGGAACTAAAGGAATATTGATGCAAAGCGAGGGAACAAGCGATGGCGGAAAAACGAAAACGCGAAAAAGCGAAGCATACGCTGACAAGCGCCCAAGAAGTAAGCTATGCCCGCGATTTTAAAATGGCGGACCAAGCGGGCGGCTATACGGCCAAAAAAGCGCGCCATTAGAAACGATTGCTATTTATACGCTGGCGCCGTCCATGCCATCCTAAATGAATGAATCGTACGATTCACACTTTTGGATAGGGGGCATGGATGATGGGCCGTTCTCGCGGACAACGGACGCGCGACAAAAACAAGGCGACTTTGCCGCAAGTGCCGAAACAGTTGAAATCTGACGGCATCGATGTGGAATACTCGGCAGAATTTGCCGACCATGAAGACCTTGAAGCACAGGCACGCGCTGCGGCAGCCGGCATCCGCCGGCAAGAGCGCAAACAGTAATCGAACATGGCGCCCGCTTTGATGGGGCGCCTTTTTCCTGTGAACCGCTTCCACTTCGCTTTGCTTGAAGTGAGAGACTTTCTTTGTTAAACGCGTCTCCCAAGCCGCGCTACACCGTCGCCTCGCCCTCTAGCTCCAACACTTGGCTGTACCGTTTGTAAAACCGCCCCAACTCCCCTTTGTAATTGTCTTTCCACGGTTTTTCCTTGCCGCAATAATGGATAAAAACGGTGTTTTCCTCAATCCAAGCTAAATCGTGTTTCGGGTTGGGCAAAAGCTGCAAAAAGTCATAATAGCGCGCGTCGTAGTTGTAGCGGTAGCAGTCGACCGGTTTAATTTTGTCCCAGTACAACCCGTTTAACACGTCTTGGTCAGGAAGAACAAGCTTGAACCGGTTGTCGCGAATGAACTGGTAAATGTCCGCAAGCCGAACGTGTTCGCGCATCATCGCAATGTTCATCATCATCACACCCGTGTTGAAATACCCTTTCGCGTTCGGCGTTTTTAACCGCAACTTGTTGAACAAGTTTGCCACCTTCGTCGAATGGGTATGCTCAGCCGCAATGAACAAGTTCCCTTCAAAATCCATGTCATACAGCTCATCCATCGGGTTGATCGCCACAATATCCGGATCAAGGTACAAGACACGGTCGACGTCTGACGGCAAAAACAAATGCGCCGCCAGACGGTAATACATCTCCACCGTATAGTGGCGGAAAACAGGCGCATCATGAAACAGTTGCGGATCAACGTAAATAGGCACCAGCTCATGCCCCTGCCGGCGAACAAACTCGCCAAGCGCCTGAATCTCTTCCTCGGCAATGCGCGAGTAAAGCAAGTAAAACGTAAACGGGCGCCGGTTGTTGCAAAACAGCGAATGCATCAAGACTCTCAGCGGCGGAAGATAATTGGCGTCTGTCGTCACTAACACATGGAACATGCACCATCACTTCCTTTTTTGCGTCATCGATTCCCCTTTCTCTACAATTATATAGAAATTTAGGTGAATGTTGCGCTCTTTTCATGCCAAATTGTCCGACCGCGCGATCGATTTCTTTTCATTACATTTGTATCGAAGAGCTATTCACGCGGCTACGTGCATCTTCTCCTCGCCAGCCGGCTTTGGCGGGCAAATTTTTATCGAACTATTTACAATTATCAAACAAAAATCTATAATAAAATTATCGAGCAGCCGTCTCCTGCCAGCTTGGCCGCTTGTGCAGACCGGACGGCCTCTACCGTCTGTCCAATAGCCCCGTTGCTTGACAGGCAGCATCAACCGTTTGCTTTCATGCACTGACCGCAAAAAGAACTGTGCGGCCTGACGGCATCTCCGCGCCGGAATGCCTTCTCAGTCCGTTCAAGCCGGTTCCTATCTTGCACGCTGTATAGGAACCGGCTTTTTGTATGTGAAACGAAAGGAGGGGAATCGATGCCAGGAGCGCTCGATGGCGTGCGTGTGCTCGACTTGTCGCGCGTGTTGGCCGGCCCGTATGCGACGATGATTTTAGGCGATTTAGGGGCTGATGTCATTAAAATCGAAGCGCCGGGCGGATCGGATGACACCCGGTTTTGGGGGCCGCCGTTCCAAAACGGCATGAGCGCCTACTATACGGCCGTCAATCGCAACAAACGAAGCATGACCGTTAATTTGAAATCCGAGGAAGGACGGGAAACGATTCGCCGCCTCGCAGAAACGGCCGATGTCCTCATCCACAATTTCAAAACCGGAACGATGGATCAATGGGGGCTTGGCTATGAAGCGTTGTCGCTCCTCAACCCACGCCTCATCTACTGTTCCATCACCGGGTTTGGCGAAACAGGACCGCTCGCTCCATTGGCCGGCTACGACTATATCATTCAGGCAATGAGCGGCTGGATGAGCATCAATGGCACCGTGGATACCGGCCCGCTCAAAGTCGGCGTCGCCGTCACGGATGTGTTCACCGGCCTGTATGCCGCCATCGCGATCGAAGCAGCGCTTTTGGCCCGCGAGAAAACGGGGCGCGGGCAAAAAATTGATCTCGCACTGTTTGACTGCGCCGTGAGTGCGCTTGTCAATGTCGCCGCCAATTATTTGTTATCCGGCGACGTCCCGAAGCCGCTCGGCAATGAACACCCGAACATCGTGCCGTACTCAACGTACATGGCAAGCGACGGTCCGATCGTCATCGCCGTCGGCAATGACCGGCAGTTTCAAGCACTTTGCACGCTGCTATCCGACCGCTCGATCGGATCCGACCCGCGTTTTCAGACAAACCCAGGCCGCGTCGCCCATCGCGATGAACTGAACCAGCGGCTGAACGAAGAAATCAAGCGGCGGACGCGGGCGGAGTGGCAGCGCCTTCTCGCTGAAAAAGGCATCCCGTGCGGGCCGGTGCAGACGCTCGATGAACTGTTCCGCCATCCGCAAACGGCGGCGCGCGAGATGACAGTCACGGTGCACCATCCAATCGTCGGTCCGTTAAAGCTTGTCGCCAGCCCGCTGAAACTGTCTGACACGCCGGTGTCTTATCGGCTGCCGCCGCCGCTGGCCGGCGAGCATAACGGCGAGGTCGAAGCTGGATGGCAAGGCAACCCGGCCGCTGAAAACGGTCCGCACGACAAAAGCCAATGAATAAACCGTTGTTCTCCTCAACCGCTTCAGCGCCCGCTGAAACAAGGGAAACGAACGTTGACACGAAAACCATTAAAAACAAACAGTTGCATAGGGGGATGGAAACGATGATGAACTTCGATTTTACACCCGAACAAGAAATGCTGCGGCAAACGGTGCGCAAATTCGTCGATAAAGAAATTATGCCTTATATCAAAGAATGGGATGAGTGCGGCGAATTTGACCGCAACATTTTCAAGCGGCTCGCTGAGCTCAATTTAATGGGCGTCTGCATTCCCGAAGAATATGGCGGCATGGGCATGGATTACAACTCGCTTGCCATCGTCTGCGAAGAGCTCGAACGCGGCGATACGGCGTTTCGCACCGCCGTATCGGTTCACACCGGGCTGAACAGTTTGACGCTGTTGCAATGGGGGACGGAAGAGCAAAAACAAAAATACCTTGTCCCGCAAGCACGCGGGGAAAAAATCGGCGCGTTCGGCCTGACCGAACCGAATGCCGGCTCGGACGTCGCTTCCATCCAAACGACAGCCGTCCGCGACGGAGATGACTACATTTTAAACGGGCAAAAAACATGGATTTCCCTCGCTGACATCGCCGACCATTTTCTTGTATTCGCCTATACGGACAAATCGAAAAAGCATCGCGGCATTTCCGCCTTTATCGTCGAACGGACGATGCCCGGCTTTTCGTCGCGCCCGATTAAAGGGAAGCTTGGCATCCGCTCCGGCAACACAGGGGAGCTGTTTTTTGACAACGTCCGCGTTCCGAAAGAAAACTTGCTCGGCGAAGAAGGGGAAGGATTCAAAATCGCCATGTCGGCGCTTGACAACGGCCGCTTCACTGTCGCCGCCGGCGCGGTCGGCCTCATTATGGCATGTCTTGAGGCGAGCGTCAAATACTGCCACGAGCGAAAAACATTCGGCAAAGAAATCGGACGCCATCAGCTCGTCCAGCAAATGATCGCCCGCATGGAAGCTGGTTTGCAAATCAGCCGCCTGCTCGTTTACAAAGTCGGCTTTCTCAAAAACGAAGGCCGGCGTTGCACGAGAGAAACATCGCTTGCCAAATGGATCGCCTGCGACTACGCGAACCAGGCGGCCGACGATGCCGTGCAAATCCATGGCGCCTACGGCTATTCGAACGAATATCCGGTCGAGCGCTACTTGCGCAACTCGAAAGCGCCGGTCATTTACGAAGGAACGCGGGAAATTCATACGATCATGCAGGCCGAATATGTGCTCGGCTACCGCCAAGACAAACCGCTGCGCAAAACGCTGCCGGCATGGCGGCCGGCTGAAAACTGAAGCACCGACGAAATCATGGGCGGCCAAACCGCTGACCCGCACAAAAACGCAGCTGCCCCCCATCAACCGATGTGGGGCAGCTGCTTATGACTCTTTCTCCTCCATTTTGCAATATTGTTTGTACAAATCTTTTAGCGCCGCGCACAGAGCAGAATGGGCTTTCCCTAAATACCCTTCGTCAAGCTCGGCGAGCAGACCGTCGATGCCATCGCGCAGCGAATGGCCGCGAAGCAGGCGGGCCACGTAATCGCGCCCATGTTCGGTGGCGAGCGTGCACGACGCCTCTACGATCACCCCGTATTTTTTATCAATTTCCGCCGTAATCGTCAGCGTATCGTAAAGGCTTTTCGCCGCCATTCCGGCCGGAAGCCGCGCATGACCAGCGATAAACTGCGTTTTCATCCGCTTTCCCTCTTTCCTCGTCTTTCCTGCTGCTGTTACACCAGCTGCTATCTTATTTCGCGGCGTGCATCCATTTTCCCTGCCTCGTTTGGCGGTCAGCGAAAAAAAGCCGCCTGCCAAACAAACCCGGCAAGCGGCATATCGTTTCTTTTTAGCGTTGCTGTACCGACGCAAGGCGTCCTGCCTCCCAGCTCACCCACGCCCCGCTGTCTGGGTCAATCGAGGCGAGACGGAGCCAGCCGTTTTGGACTTTGCGCCGAAATTCGCTGTTTTCATTGAGCAGTCGCTCGATATAGGAAGATGGCGCTTCAATAATAACAAGCAACCGAAGCGGAGAGTGGAACCACTCACGGTCAGACGCGGCGACGGACTGCCACGGCAAGCCGGCTAGCAAGTCGCTTCCGTTCCCTTGCATGACGCCGATGCCGCCGGTCACCGTCTGGATCGTTTTGTCGCCGCTTCCGTAATGATGCGGCGCCACTGTCGAAGCATAATATTGCAAGTTGATCCACTGCCCAACCGTGGCCGGCCCAGCGATGATGCCGGCCAGCGCCTCACCGGTCGGATCTTCGCGCCAATCGTAGCTGTGCAAAAACACCCGGCCGTCTAAATGAACGCCCTTTGTCAACGCCCGCCGGCCAATCAGGAAAGCGGCGTTCCCCGCCAACCCCCATTCCGGACGAATTTCACTCCAGTCAACGGCGCGGCGTCGGGCTTCGACGACCGGATCGCGCGGCATGACGCCGACATGCGGCAGCTTCGCCATCCGCTCAGCATTGGCTTGGCGGCTGACGCCGGCAAGCGCCTGTTTCAGCTGCTCAAACGACTGTTTCGCTGCTTCGGATAACGGCGGCACTTCCACCCAACGCAGCTCGTCAACGGTTGTGATATGTTCAGCAGCGACGAACACTGTCTCATCCGGTATGACGATTCCCTCTTTCGCCAACCTATCCCGCACGTGCGGCAAGTTGGCCAACGCGGCGAATACGCGGGCGTTGAACGCCCCGGCCGCGCCGCCGCACGCCCCGCAATCGAGCGCCGAGGCATACGGGTTGTTTGTCGTCTCGCTCTCATGGCCGCAGACGACGACAAGCGGGGCAAATGAGGACGTCAAGCCAATGTTGACGAGGAGTTGTTTTACGTATTGCACTTGCTCTTCTTTTGTCAACCCGATCGGCAGCCCAGTCGTTTCGTCATGCCCTTGGCGATCGAGCGACAGCGTCGTCTTCGGTTTTTGTTGCGCCGACATTTCCGCCTGATGAATGGCTTGCCCGGCCCAAGCCGGCGCCGCGCTGCGGGCGATCGTATGCAAACCGAGCCACGGCCCGCTCATTTCCGGAAGCAGCAAACCAGCCAGCAGATGCTGCTTGATTTTTTTAAACGTCCGGCCGACAAAGCGGAACAGATCGCGCCGCCGGCGGTACGGCGCCGCCGTTTCGGGAGAAGCGGTTTCGTTGATTTCGTGCTGCGGCGCGACGATCGCCGGGCAAGACGGATGGGCGTCATCGCCGTCAAGCACGCGCGTTTGAATCGGCAAGCCGAAAAAGCCAGCGCAGCCGTACGTTTCAAACGGGCCGGCCGCCTCTACATGACGGCGGAACGGCTCGGAGCGCACATCAATGCAAAACAATAGCTGCGCTGCCGCCTGCTCTTTTGGCTCCTCAGGTTGACGGGTGAGAACCGCTTCTTTCAGCTTCGCTTCATACGTATCTTCCCACGCCTCAAGCCAAAGATGGCGGCGGCCAATCCGCCAGAACCGATCAGCGAACACCAGACGAGCTTGACGGTCTTTTAGCGACAGGCGCCGCCAGTCGTCCAACGTCATGCCGCCCCAGTGGATCCAGGCGGCCAACAGCGGCCCAACCGCACGATCGTCTTCGTTTTCTTCCTCCTTCAGCGGCAGATGCGGCGCTGTGAACACCCACTCCAGCGACAAACGAACCGCCAAGTAATCAATCAATCCGCCCATTTCGTCACCTGCCTGGCGCGATTGCCAGACCATCATCCCCGCCCAGCCGGGCAGAGCTAATAAATGCGCTTCTAAATAGACCACGGCTTCCTCATCCTGCACTCCGAGCTGTTCAAGCGCCCGTTGCAGCGCCTCCTCTGGATGGTGAGGCCAATCGAAAAGCCGTTTCCGCTCCTCCTTGGACAAGGACGGATCAAGAGGCGCCAACCGGCGCCATGCCCCGTAAAAGCCGCGCTCGCGGTGCGGCAGCGCCCACGCCGCCTCCCCCGGATCGTAAAACAGCTTGCACCATTTGATCATTTGTTGATCCAACCGCTTTTCCAAACCAAGGCGCACAGACCGCGTGCGGATGGAAACAGAGCGCAGCGGCATAGCGGCGGCCAACTCGATCAGTTCCGGCACCTGAAGCGCTTCTTCGGGCACCGCATCGTTCCAAAGGAGGGCGCGGCATAGCCGTTCCGCTTCATGGCGCGGCGCAGGAAGCGGCTCGTCATCCAACCATCGTTGCAGACGCCGCTCGATGAAGGAAACGTCAATCTCCCCTTTGGATAGCGCCGCATGAAAAACGGCCATTGGCGGATACAAGTCGATGCCGTAAGCTTCTTGCAGTCGGTCAGCCGCGTCGACAAACGACTTGTCTTCCATCCCCATCCACGGATGGCGGGCGATAAACGCGGAAATCGGCCAAAGCGGAACGATCACCTTCGCCGCTTCGCTGACGATCGCCTCGAGCGGACAAGCGGCTGCTTTTTTTGCCTCCGTTGACCGTTCAAGTGATATGACGCTTCTACTCATGAACCATCCCCTCCTTTAGATAGGACGCCAAATAACGCGGGTGTGCTTCGGTCGCCGCCGGACGCGGTTCACCAAGGTGAACAAGCCACATGTACAGATGAATGGCAAGCATGGAGCTGCGCCGGTTCGCGATCCATACAGCAACCAGCGCCGCGGCAACAAACAGAGCGCAGACAAGCCATTCGAACGAAGCGGGCGGCAGAAACACGGACGGCATCCCGTTATGAAGCAGCGCCATAAATTGATGGCGCACCGTTTCGGACACCAACGCCAAAGCAACGACAACCGCAAAGCCCAGCCAACGGCCTTCGCGAAAATCCGTAAGCCGTCCCCAGGCAACCGTTGCCGAGGCCGCAAGCAAAAGCGCGCTCAACAGCCGGGCCGGTTCGTGCGGAGCCGCCTGCCAAAAGGCCCACCCAAGCAGCACGCCGAGGATGATGCCGCCCGGCCATGAACTTCCTGTTTTTCGCAATCCTACCCGACCGACTCGCGGCACGACGGACCCGGACTGCAAAAAGAGCGTCGCTTTAAACAACCCGTGCAGCACTAAATGCACTACTGCGGCCCCGTAAGCGCCCAGGGCGCATTGCACAAGCATGACGCCCATTTGCGCCATCGTCGAACCGACGAGCTGGCGCTTGTAGTCAACATGAACAAAGCTAACGCCCGTGCCAATCAAAATCGAGGCAAAAGCGATCAGAAACAGCGCCACATGCGCCCACGTTTCGTTAAAGAGCGGAGAAAAGCGCCAAAGCAAGAGCCCCCCAGCGTTGACAAGACCGGCATGCATCACCGCTGACACCGGCGTCGGCGTCACGGCTGATTCCATCAGCCAGCGATGAAACGGCCATTGCCCAGCTGGAATGACGGCAGCCAACATGAGCAATCCGCTCATCACCGTCCTTTCCCATAGAGCGAGACGAGCCAAACGTTCCGCCGACAACGCCGAGACGAGCGTCCATTCACCGACTCTCGCCCCAAGCCAAACAGCGGTGAGGGCCGCAGCGATCCAACTTGCCAAAAACAGCATGCCCATCTGCCGGGCGACGAACTGAGCCGGCTCCCATTCTTTTTTCAACGCGGTCAACGCCACAAGCCCCGCGAGCGGCAACCCCCAGCACACTGCGATCAACCGCAAGTCGCCGGTCGCCCACGTGAGCGAAGCGGCAAATGACGTCCATGTCAAGAGCGAAAAATACAGCCGATAGCGGCGGTCGCCGTGCAAATAGCGAACCGCAAACCGTTGAATCGCCCAGCTTAGAAGCGAAATATAAACGGCGGACAGCCAGCTCGTCGCATCAAACCGCCACAGGCCGATGTCGACCGCGCCGGCGCTGATCCATCCGAATAGCGCCACCGCCCCCGGCAACAACAGCAGCCAAACGTGCACATGCACATATCGTTCCGACACGCGCGGAGACAGCCACACGATCGCGCTTAGGAAAACGACCGCAACCGCCGCCAGCCATCCCCATGCGAACCATTCGTTCCCCATTGCTATCTCCTCCCCTCATCTGCTTGCACATCGTTCGAGAGAAAAGAAAAAACCGGCTATGTCAATCAGGCAAGACGGCCGAAAAAGGCCGTTCCATTGCCTATCGATTGCCCATAGCCGGTTTATCTCCAACCAATCGTCGCTCGATTGTTTGAAGATCTCCCGTTCGTTGTCGTGCGGCAGACGACGGTCAGTTTCCCTTCAACGAACCTAAGCACGCGTAGGTTTTTTGAAGGGCTCCCGACAGCATCGTCCACTATTTTATTCTATACTTACTATACAAAAGTTGTTTCAATTATACAACAACTTTGTTGATTTGTCATGGAAAAAATTTATTTTGGCAACTGTTTCTCCAAATCGTTGAACAGCTTAAAGACGATAATCCGCTCACCCGTTCGCGTGCTTAAATCGGTATGGAAGCTTTTCACCTGCTCGCCTGTAATCTCGAAAATCATCTCTTTCAAGTCATCAACACCCGATTCCACCAAACTCGTCCGCGACCGTTTCACCGCCAGCATCCCTTCCTTCGATTCACAAAGAGCGTACTCAGCAGGTGTCAGGATGCCGTGCAGGGAAACGATAATCATATCGCGCAAAATATCGGTTTTCACTGACACCGAGCCGCGGCCGAGAAAATCTTTTTCCCATTTCGTTAATGCTTTGCTGATTTCCGATTCCATCCAACCTTTTGACTTGTTCATGCCCTGATCCCCCTAACCAACCCGCGGCTTCCCGCCGCCATCCGCCACGTTGCACTGATAAACATTATTATAGCCATAATCGATGGATGGCGCTAGAGCAAAATCGGCAAGGCGTCGACAGAAAACGGTTTCATTCGTGTTTTGCCGGGGCATGAGGCATCGTCTATAGGAACAAGAGCAGCGGCCCCGCACCGGTCGCGCCTAAGCCGACACCGGCATGCGGCCGCCCCTGTTGAAACAAGAGCGTCCGTTGTTCCGTTGGCTAGCAGGGAAAACAAACGTCCTTGCCGCACATCCTGCGCCCCTATTTTTTGTTGCGGTTGGGAAAAACCAAGCCATTTCTCCTCCCAAATAACACCGTAATCCAACCTGCGCGGAAACGTCGCCAAGAACAAGCAAACCGGCTTTCTCCTTTCCAAGATGGCTACTGCTGGGTACACCGGAGCGTCCGCAGCCGGTTCAGCGCCGCCGCCAGCTCGAAGCGGCGCGGGCGAGCAAGCTCACCCGGATGCCCTTTTCGGAACGAAACCGAGCCTAACCCTTGCCGGTCCCATTGTTCTTCGATCGCATCGAGTAGTTGGCGGATGGTTTTCTTCCCGTCGAGCCATCCTTTTCGTTCCATATACAACAGCGCCGCGGCAATCGCCCTCGTTTGGCTGTCATCGACCAGCTGCTCAAGCGCATAAAGCAATAGATCGGTTTGTCCGTACTGAATGACGTGCCGTCCGCGCGCGACGGCTTTTGCTTTTTTTCCTTTTTGGCTGTTCAAACTTTCGGGCAGGGGAATGCGCTCGCGAATGCGGCCGAACGACTCTCCGCCTTCCGCTTTCCGTCCCGACGGCATCTCTGCAGCGATCCGCTTCGCCTCCCCCGTCACATCAAACGGGACGTACTGCTCCATTTTGATCACGCAATCAGCGATATCCAAGTAATCCCCCAACCCGCCGACGACAAGAACCGTCGAAATGCCGTAATCGCGAAATAGTTGACGCGCCTTGTCGATATACGGCGTGATTGGTTCGGCTTCTTTCGCCACGAGCGCCTGCATGCGTCCATCGCGGATGAGCAAATTCGTCGCGCTTGTATCTTCGTCAATCAAAAACGCCGATGCCCCCGCTTCAATCATTTCGATCATGCTCGCGGCCTGTGAGGTGCTGCCGCTCGCGTTTTCCGTTGAAAACTGCGTTGTCTCTTTGCCGTACGGCAGCGTGCCAATGAGCGGCGAAATGTCAACACTGGCGACGCTCCGGCCGTCTTCGGCGCGAATTTTCACCGCCCCGCTATCGGTGATGACAAACTCCCGTCCGTCGCCGGCGATATGGTCATACACGCCGTGCTCTAACGCCTGAAGCAAGGTCGATTTGCCGTGATACCCGCCACCGACAATAAGCGTAACGCCTTTTCGGATGCCCATGCCTTTCACTGGCTCGGCGCGGTGCGGGACAGGGATCGCGATCTCCAGCTCCGGCGGGCTTTGAAACGGCACCGCCCCGCGTTGCATCGGCTTGTCACTCACTCCGCTTTCGCGCGGCAAAATCGCGCCGTTTTTGACAAACGCCACCAAACCATGCTCACGCAAATAGCGGCGAATGGCGTGCTGCTGATCGGCAAGCTCGACCGCCGCACGAATGTCCTCTTCCCGAAGGCCGTACACCGCCCGCTCGATGACGGATGGAATTTGCTCGAAAAAGATGGTCTCGGCTTCTTTCGCCAAAATGCGCCGCCCATTCGCCGGCAACCCGACCGACAAACAAACCGTAATCGTCTCGTCAGCCACTTGCACCGCCGTCCGTTCGAACACTTTTTGCCCCGGGGCATCAATCAAGACGAGTCCGCTTTTTCCCGACCCGCGCGCCCGCAGCGGCCATTGCCGCAATTCACGGTGGACGCGGCGCAAAAGCAAATCCTCACAGCGAATGCGGCGCGGTTTCGTATCGGTCCACTCCGCCGCCAGCGCCGTTTTCACCCGCGGCACGATCACCCGCACCTTGGACGGTTCGGCGAACGGATCGCCTTGCACATGGTCAATTGCGAGCGTAAACGTTGGGAACCGATACGTGCCTTCGAGCGCTTTATATGCCTTATAGCTTTTTTGGTCCATGGATCGCAGCCGTTGTCTGAGCGTTTCCATGAAACCAGCTCCTTTCCCTCTTCATTTGTTGCCTCAACATGCCCGAGTATGGCGAGACAACCTCTATATTGCCATTTTGAACTGTTCACTCATTGCATTGCAACAACGATCCAATCTCCGCTTCTGACACAGGCTGCCTCCAAAAATACCCTTGCCCTCCGTTGCACCCCATTTCCTTTAATATTTGAATTTGTTTCTCATTTTCAATTCCTTCTGCAACGACATCCATCGACAATTGATGAGCCATCGTGATCACAGCAGCCACAATGGCTTGGTCATCAGCGGATTGCGGTAAGTTTTTGATAAACGAACGATCGATTTTTAAACGGTCCACTTTTAACTTCTTTATATATCCTAATGAACTATACCCTACGCCAAAATCATCAATCGCCAGTTTAACGCCCGCCTCTTTTAACTGGCTTACGTTTTCGTACACGACTGCACTATCCTGCATCATAATATGTTCCGTCACTTCAAATTCCCATCGACATGGATCATCTCCATTGCTTTCAATAATGGAAAGGAGCCGTTTAGCCATGCCTGGTATTTGGAAATGGGAAGCAGACAGGTTGATGGATAAATCCACTTCGAATCCCCCTCTTTGTTTCCACATTTTCCTATGCCGGCATGCCGTAGACAGCACCCACTCATCGAGTTTTGGCATCAATCCTATTTTTTCAGCTAAAGGAATAAACTGATCAGGACGAACCCATCCAAGTTCTGAATTATACCAACGAATCAGCGCTTCTAGGCGGATCAGTTTCCCAGTAGACAGATCGTACTGCGGCTGATAATAGAGCATTAGTTCGTCTCTTTCGATGGCCCGATGCAAATGGCTTTCTAACACCGTTTCCCTAACTAGTCGCTGATTGATCGTCTGATGATAAAATTGATAAAATTTACCTTTCTCTTTCGCATGATACATGGCCATGTCCGCATTGCCGAGCAACGTATTCAAATCTTGCCCGTCAAAAGGAAAGACGCTGATTCCGATATTGGCGGAAAGAACGAACTCTCTTCCTTCAATCATCAAAGGCCGAGCTAACGTTTGTTGAATTGTCCGCAAATATGCAAGGATAGACTGATAATTCACTCGCGGCGCCACAGCGACAAACTCATCACCGCCCACGCGAGTCAAAAACAGCTTTTGATCTAATGCTGTTCGAAAACGAGCAGCCATTTGTCTCAACACTTCGTCTCCCACAGAATGCCCCAATGAATCATTAATGTTTTTAAACCGCGCTAAATCAATAAAATAAACGGCCAGCAGTCGTTCCTCCTCTTTCGTCTCTTTCAGCAACTTAGGAAACTGCTCTCTTAAAAAACGGCGATTGGGGAGACCTGTCAAATCATCATGGTTGACCATATGTTTGATTTGTTCTTCGTACTGCTTCAGGCGAGTAATATCCGTTCGAATCGACACGTATTGATACGGCTTTCCTCGTTCATCCAAAAAGGGGACAATAGTAGACTGAACCCAGTAGTAACTCCCGTCTTTCGCTTTATTTTTGATCTCTCCCCTCCATACCTTCCCTTTCCCAATGGTTTTCCACATATGTTTAAAAAATTCTCGGCTATGGTATCCTGAATTGACAATGCGATGAGTGTTTCCAATCAGTTCCTCACGGCTATATTGAGAGATGCGGCAGAAAGCCTCATTCACATATGTAATTTTTCCCGTGTGGTCGGTAATCGCAACAATCGTTGATTCATCCAACGCTTTTTGAATTGACTCGAATTCTCTTAATGTATGTAACAATTTTGACTCTAGATCTTTCAACTCTCCAGAGAAAGGAAACATAACATTCACCTCATTCTATTTTGCATCTTTATGCCCTCAATTGTAATGACAACGTATAACAATTGCAATGGCATATCGCTGGATTACGTCATCGTCCCAATTGTGTTGCATGAAGCGTTTCTGTATTGAAAACACGGCTTTCTAACCGTTGACGAGATGCCGCACAGAAAGGATTCGATGGTGCAATCTTGAGGAAGAGGCAATATTATCAAGGGCAGGCATACAAAAACACTCAGCCTGCCTTCGAACAAGGCAAGCAGCCGATCGATTAGCTGTTTTTCACCCTGCAAAATCAACCCCGAGCTCGCAGTAAAAGAGGATTTGCTGCAAAAGATCGACTTCACCGCGGCCCGTACAGCCGATACCCGGCTTCGCTCAACCGCGCCGGTTTCAACAAACCAATCTCATCATAATACCGGAGCGTCCGGCTCGTTATCCTCGCCAGTTTCGCCAGCTCATGCACCGTATATTCCATGTTCCTCACCTCCCTATTCATGACGATACACCTTGACGCAACGCGAAAGTAAAGAGGAAAAAGAAAAAAGGGGCTCCTGCCCAGCCCCTTTTCCCCTGCCGCATGATCGATTTTCGGTTGTGGAAAACCATGCACGCCAATCAAGGCACCTTCATTGCGTCGACATGTGGCATTTTCGTGATTACGACCGGATCGCCCAAATCGACGTTAGGCAACGGTTGCGGCTCTCTGTTTGTTTCCATCGCCCCTGCTTGTTTCACACTAGGCAAAAGCGGCTCATCGGCCGAATTGCGGATGATGATGTACTGGTGAAACGATGTGGATGCCTTTGGCTCTCTCGTTTTGTCTGGCTCAAACGGCTTGAGATGCAGGATGGCGGCACACACAAACAGCATCCCCGCCGCGGCGAAAAGCAGAACATTTCGCTTCATTGGCAACACCTCTATGGAAATTAGGCGATGCAAAGGAGGATTCGTTTCACCTTTGCCGCTAAACCAAAGCGCCCCAGTAAAAAAGGAGCCGCAAATCCCCCCTCTTCATCACGTCCCGCAAAACGTCCGGTACGGGCGGTCAGACGGTGGCGGCAGCTCGGCGTATTTCTCTTGCTCCGGCGAGTAGGCGTACGGGTCGGCCAACGCTTCAAGGAAACGCTCCATCACGCTGTAATCGCCGCAGTTGACCGCAGCAGCAAGCGCCTCTTCGACCCGATGATTGCGTGGGATCACAGCCGGATTATGGCGGCGCATCCGCTCATACGCTTCTTTCTTTGACACCGGTTCGTGGCTGAGCCTTGTTTGCCAGCGCTCGTGCCACTCGCGGAACTCAGAGGAATCAAACAGCGCCATCCCCGTATACTCACCTAACGTCAACGCCCGGAACGTGTTCGTATAGTCAGCGCGGTGCACCTCCATCAGCCGCAATAAATCCGCAATAAGCTCCTGATCCCCCTCCTGCTCTTCGGCAAAGCCAAGTTTCGCTCTCATCCCGTCAAGCCAATGGCGGTGGTACCGCTTCGGATATTGGTCAAGCGCCCCTTGGGCAAGCGCGATCGCTTTTTCTTCATTCTCATCAAGCAGCGGCAACAAGCTTTCCGCAAACCTTGCCAAATTCCAGCCCCCGATGTACGGCTGGTTTCCGTACGCATACCGCCCTTCCGTATCAATCGAACTGAACACCGTCGCCAGGCTATACGTGTCCATAAACGCGCACGGCCCATAGTCGATCGTTTCCCCGCTGATCGTCATATTGTCGGTGTTCATCACCCCGTGGACAAAGCCGACAAGCTGCCATTTCGCGATCAATTCCGCTTGGCGTTCGATCACTTGTTCAAGCAAAAACAAATAGCGGTTTTCGGCCTCCTCAAAGCCAGGAAAATGGCGCCAGAGCGCATAATCGGCCAGAGCGCGCAACTCCTCTATCGTCCCCCATTGCGCCGCGTATTGAAACGTCCCGACGCGCAGATGGCTCGAGGCGACGCGGGTTAAAATCGCCCCAGGCAGCTCGGTTTCGCGCATAATGGTCTCTCCCGTTGTGACGACCGCAAGACTTCGCGTTGTCGGGATGCCAAGCGCGTGCATCGCCTCGCTCACAATGTACTCCCTCAGCATCGGCCCAAGCGCCGCCCGCCCATCGCCGCCGCGCGAATACGGCGTCCGGCCCGATCCTTTCAGCTGGATGTCCACCCGCTCGCCGCTTGGGGTGACGTGCTCGCCAAGCAACACCGCCCGTCCGTCGCCAAGCATCGTAAAATAACCGAACTGATGCCCTGCATACGCCTGCGCCAGCGGCTCAGCTCCGTCTGGAATTTGGTTTCCAGCGAACACAGCCACCCCATCTTCACTTCGCAACGCTTCCTCATTCAACCCAAGCTTGACAGCCAACGAACGATTGAACACCGCAAGCTTCGGCGCGCGCACCGGCGTGGGGAGGACTTCGCTGAAAAAGCGCTCCGGCAGCCTTGCATAACTGTTGTCGAACTTCCATCCTGCATCCAATATCGTCATCTCCTTTGCGGCCAAAACAGCCTTTTTATATGAGTTTATTGTACAGCAAAGCGGGCGACATGATAAACCGAAAACGCGCGATCCTAAACCAAAAACGAACCGTCAACGTTCGACGAAAACCACCATATTTTCTCTTTCTTTCTCGCCCCGTTTCTTTGTATAATACTTGTGAGGAGGTGAGAAAAAGTGGAAGAGAAAACAATCATTCAAGCGGTGCTTCAAGCGCTCGAACAGCATTCTGACAAAATTAGCTCGAAAATGCAGGAAATGGAGCAACGACTGCACCATGAAATGCAAGAGATGGGACAACAGCTCCGCAACGAGATGCAAGAAATGGGACAACAACTCCGCAGCGAGATGCAAGAAATGGGGCAACAGCTCCGGGCAGAAATCCGCGCTGTTGAGACCCGGCTTGAGGCCAAAATCGACTCCCTTCGTGAGGAAATGCAACAGATGAACAGACAACTGAACGAACGAATCGATCACCTTGAAGAAGAACTAGCAGACACTCAAGCCTCGGTCGAAGTGTTGACAACAAAAGTGCTCCACCACGACCGAAAACTTCGCCAACTGACCAAGCAAGCGTAACCCCTCTCAGTTAGCCAGCCATTTTCCCTGTCCACCGCACGTCAAAAACCGCTTCCGTTTCATCTTCCATGTTCATCTTGATGAAACGGAGCGGTTTTGGTGTTCACAGAACACCTACTCCCTATCAAAAAATGAATCGCGTTCGACATAGCACACTCTCAATGCATAGCGCTTGTACCAATCCGTTGAGAGAACACACTCATCATCGATTCGCTCCTTTTCCATTGATTTCATGAATAATGCTTTTGCAGCTCAGCCCACTGTTTTTCAAAGTTGACAAACGGGTCGTCTGCTTCTGGAACGGCGCGCTCGTCTTTCACCCCATTCCATTTTTTATACACGACATACAACACATACGCCGCGACAAGCGCGATGAGCGCCGGCACATTCGAAGCGCTGACAACTAACGCTGCACAGCCAATCAATGCCCACACGATTTTCCCGAACGTCGATGGGGCTTTCAAGTATTTCTTGAACGCATAGTACAATACCGCCAGCGTGATCGCTAGCCCGACAAGCGGTCCAAGATGAAACAGCAAAACAAGCGCAGCAATGGCTCCGGCGAGCAGCATCCCGATTTTTTTTCCCATCCTTTTTGCCTCCTTTCGTCTTCCATCGTACCGCAGACAACCTGCTTTCCTTCATGTTCTGTAGATATATTTTGTCTACGACTGGAGGCGTATTTTTGACCAAGATATCATGACCCAGCTTCCCTTGTGCTAAATCAGAAGCGACCAGCGTTCTATTTTTTCAATAAAAAATCCCTTCTAACGGCGAGCCCCTGTTAGAAGGGATTCTTATTTAGTAATGGGCTAGGCAAACGTTTCACTTGATGAGTACGATCGTCCTCTCTCAACAACCCCAACTTTATTTCGATTCCTGAAAAAAGGAAGAACGGATGATTTCTCCCGCTTCTTCCCTTTTATTTGTTCCCCATTCCTATTCGATTTTCCTTGATATTTCAATGATTTCACTGCTTTTTCTCTCCCACTTCTTTTCCCATAAGGAGCGGGGGATGGCCGATGTTTTTTTCCAGTAAAAATCATCCAAAGTTCAACTTTATTTTTCTTCATGAACGAGTATTTTCTGAGTGGAACGAGTTTATTTTGGGTTTACACACTCAGCCACAACTTCGCCACCGCTTCCACATGCGCCGTGTGCGGAAACATGTCCACCGGTTGGATGTAATCGACGCGGTATTGTGCGGCCAAGGCATCGAGATCGCGGGCGAGGCTGGACGGGTTGCATGAGACGTAGACGACCGTTTTCGGGCGGACGCGGAGAATCGTTTCAAGCAGCGCCCGGTCGCAGCCGACGCGGGGCGGGTCGACGATGATGACGTCCGGCTTCCAGCCTTCTTTCACCCATTTTGGCAGCCAATATTCGGCTTTGCCGACGACATAGTGCGTGTTGGTGAAACCATGCTTTTTGGCGTTGTTTTGTGCGTCTTCGATCGCTTCCGGAATCGTGTCCATGCCGCGCACTTCTTTGGCATCGCGAGCAAGCCACAAACCGATCGTGCCGACGCCGCAGTAAGCGTCAACGATCCGCTCCGTTCCGGTGAGGGCGGCCGCTTTTTTCACTTCGTCGTACAATTTCACCGTCTGCAACGGGTTGAGCTGGAAAAAGGCGCGCGCCGACAGTTCAAACGACAAATCGCCGAGCGTTTCTTGAATGTATTCGTCGCCGGCGAGCACTTCTGTCTCGTCGCCGAAAATGAGCGATGTTTTTTCGCCATTGATGTTTTGCACGATCGATTTCACTTCTGGAAGACGGCGGCGGATTTCCTCGATCAACAGCTCTTTGCGCGGAATGTCTTTTGTCGCCGTCACAAGCACAAGCTGAATGTCGCCCGTATGGAAGCCGGCGCGGACGACGATCGTCCGCACGACGCCCGTTCTTGTCCGCTCGTTGTAAATCGGGATGCGCAAGTCTTGCAAAATCGTTTTCACGATGTTCGTGACGCGCGTCGTTTGCGGATGCTGGATGCGGCATTCCGATAGATCGATGAGCCGGTGGGAGTTGATGCCGTACAGCCCGGCGAGCACCTTCCCTTCCTTCATTCCAACTTGAAACTGGCTTTTGTTTCGGTAATGCCACGGGTTGTCCATGCCGATCGTCGGGCGGATGTCAAGCTTGTCGACATCGAGGCGCCGAGCATGGCGGCGGAGCGCCTGGATGACAATGTCGCGCTTCGCCTCGAGCTGCGCCTCGTACGCCAAGTGCTGCAACTGGCAGCCGCCGCACTGGTCATAGAGCGGGCATGGCGGCTTGATGCGGTTTGGCGAGCGCTTGCGGATCCGTTTGATTTTCGCCTCGGCGTAGGTTGGGTGGATGTCCGTCGCTTCGACGACAACTTCCTCGCCCGGCAACGCGCCGGGGACGAAGACGACTTGTTTTTGAAAATAGCCGACCCCTTCGCCGTTAATGCCGATCCTCTGAATGGTCAGGGGAAATTGCTCGCCTTTTTTGATTTTGATGTTTGTTTGTTGCTTTGCCATATCGGTCCCTCTCATTCAATGCTTCGCCATAAATAAAGCGCCGCATAGCTGGCGTACGGCTTCCATCGTTCGCCAAGCGCCGCCATCTCTTTGACAGTCGGCCGCTTTTGCAGCCCGAACCATTTTTCGACCGCCCGCTGCAAGCCGATATCCGCCGGCGGGAAGACGTTTGGGCGGCCGAGGCCGAAGAGGAGGAAATTTTGCACCGTCCACGGACCAATGCCGCGCACGGCGGTCAGCCTCTCCATCACCTCGCCATCTTCCATCTGCCCGAGTTCGTCAAGCCGCAGCTCCCCCTCGGCAATGAGGCGCGACACATCGACGATATATTCGGCTTTCCGCCCGCTCAGCTGCAAGGCGCGCAAGTCATCGTACGAACGGGCGGCCACCTCTTCCGGGCGCGGGTAAAACCAAACGCCGTCCCGCTCCTCACCGAACGTTTTCACAAACCGTTCCGTCAGCCGATAGCCGACTTTTAAATGCAGCTGCTGGTGGATCAAACATTTCATTAGGCAAAAATACAAGTCAAAATCGAGCACAAGCGGCAGCCCCTCATACTCGGCAAACAGCGGCGCCAGCTCGGTCGCGCGAAAATGATCATACACCGGAGCGAGCGGCGTCCGCCATTGAAATAAATGAGAGACGCGCTCGATGATGTCTTCCTGCCGCTCCGGATGCGGTGCGGAGACGACAAAGCGAGGATCATCTTTTGTGCCGATGCTTTCAATCACGACCGGCACCTTTAAACCATCGAGATGAAGCGGCACGGTGATGCGCCGCTGCTTCAAATCAACTGACAGGAGCGGATCCAGCGCAAGCCGTTCAAGCGCGTGGGCGAAATCATACGGCGCCGGCACGGTGATCGTTCGTTTCCACATCGTTCTCACCTTTCTCATTTGTCCGTGCCCCTATTATAACGAAAAACGCCCCGTCGAACCAACTTGTTGGCAGGACGAGGCAGCGGCATATGGTTCGGTTGACAGAACGAGGCGGGTTTTCGAATGGTCCAACACACAACGTTTCGTACCGCTTTTGTGCTCAAGTGATGAAAGCGGCTTATGGGCGAAACAGCCACGGATGAAGGCCGGTCTTTTTAGCCATAAGGTCATCAAGGCTGGCGAACGTGTACCCTTGTTTGCGTAAATCGTCGATCACTTTCGGCAGCGCTTCGGCATTGTCTTTGGACACGGAATGCAACAGCAAAATCGCCCCCGGATGGATTTGTTTCATGATTTGGTCGTAAGCATATTGCCAGCCGCGCTGGCGGTCGGTTTGCCAGTCGACGAACGCAAGCGACCAAAAGACGTGATAATAGCCAAGGTCGCGGGCGAGAGATAACGTCCGTTCGCTGAAAATGCCGCGCGGCGGGCGAAGGTACATCATTCCTTTTTGTCCAGTCAGCTCTTTTGTCTTTTCCCTTACCTTTTCCAGCTCTTCCCGCAGCCGTTCATCGCTCACCACCGTCAAATCGGGATGGTGCCATGAATGGTTGCCGATGATGTGCCCTTCCGCTGCCATCCGCTTGACTAAATCGGGGGCCGTTTGCAAATAATGACCAGTGACAAAAAAGGCGGCTGGCACATGTTTTTCCTTTAACACGTCCAAAATTTGCGCCGTATAGCCGTTTTCATACCCGTTGTCAAATGTTAAATAGATCGTTTTTTTACTCGTGTCGCCTAAATAAAAGGCGTCATATTTGGCGAGCAGCTCATCGAGCTTTTTTCCCGCCGATGGGGGTTCGTGATTTTCGCTTCGCTTAAATCCCCAATGGATCGGCGCATTGCTTATGGCAAAAGCAGGGGCGGGAAAAAGCGCGAGCGCTAAAACGAGAGAAATGAGCCATCTCATGCCTAGTTCCTCCTTAGCCGCCATCTTTTCCTCTTTCTTATTGTTTTCACCCCTGACCGCTTTACGCGCGCCATTTTTTGCAAAAAAAAGCCCCAAAAGCGAGCGCTTTGGGGACAGAGAAGAAAACGGGATCAGCTTGTGAATACCAATAGCCATGTGCTTGAAATTCAGCTCTCCCTCTTACTTGAACACCGGCTCTTTGAACTGGGCCAGCTTTTCAAGCGACGATTTTTCCACATCTTCATGCAAGCTGTTGCCGTGCGAATCCATCGTGACAACAGCAGTGAAGTTTTCGACGCGCAAATGCCACATCGCTTCGGGGATGCCAAACTCCAGCAAATCAACGCCTTCCACGGATTTGATGCAATCGGCGTAATATTGCGCTGCGCCGCCGATGGCGTTTAGGTACACGCCGCCGTGTTCTTTTAACGCTTGCAGCGTCTTCGCGCCCATGCCGCCTTTGCCGATGACAGCACGGACGCCGAATTTTTTCATGATGTCGCCTTGGTACGGCTCTTCACGGATGCTTGTCGTCGGGCCGGCTGCTTTGGCGTGCCAGCGGCCTTCTTCATCTTTTAACATGACCGGACCGCAATGATAAATGATTTGCCCGTTCAAGTCGACCGGCGCGTCATGGTCCATCAAATATTTATGAATGGCATCGCGGCCGGTGTAAATGACGCCGCTGATGCGGACGACGTCGCCGACGCGAAGCTGGCGCACTTGTTCTTCCGACAGCGGCGGAACAAGGTCGATGACGCGTGTGTCGCCTTGTTCAAGCGCCGCGGCTGCTTCCGCTTTTTCCAACTCTTTTGCAAAATCGACGTCTTCGCCGTCTTGGTACAGCCATTCGATGATCTCACCAGTCGCCGGATCGATTTTCACGCCCATGCGCCGGAACGCCCAGCAGTTGTAGGCGACCGAAACGAAGAAGCTCGCCGGGATGCGGTGCATAACGCCGATTTTACAGCCAAGCAGCGTCGATTCGCCGCCAAACCCCATCGTGCCGATGCCAAGCTTGTTGGCGTTTTCCATAATGTATTCTTCGAGTTGGCGCAATTCTTCAATCGGATTGACATCATCGACCGGACGGAACAGCTGCTCTTTCGCCAGCTCATAGCCAGACGAGCGGTCGCCGCCGATGCCGACGCCGATAAAGCCGGCGCTGCACCCTTGCCCTTGCGCTTGGTACACCGCGTGCAAAATGCATTTGCGGATGCCGTCCAAATCGCGGCCGGCGCGGCCGAGCCCTTCGAGTTCGCACGGCAGGCTGTACTGAATGTTTTTGTTTTCACAGCCGCCGCCTTTTAAAATGAGGCGAACGTCAATGTAATCGTTTTCCCATTGTTCAAATTTGATGACCGGCACACCTTCTCCCAAGTTGTCGCCGCTGTTTTTGCCGGTGAGCGAATCGACCGAGTTCGGGCGCAGTTTGCCGTTTTTCGTCGCTTCGGCAATGGCGGCCCGAATCGCTTTTTTCATTTCGATTTGGTTGACGCCGACCGGCACTTTGATTTTAAACGTCGGCAAGCCGGTGTCTTGGCAAATTGGAGACACGTTTTCATCCGCCATCTGAATGTTCTCGACGATCGTATTGAGCGCCATGGCCGCCCGCGTGCCAGCGTTTTCGCGCACTTTCGCCCGAGCGATCGCTCGACGGACATCCTTTGGCAGCTTCGTAGATGTTTCCACAATCAAGTCATACATGCTTTGCTGGAATTTTTCCATTTGTGCAAACGCCCCTTCCCCTGTTTATCGTCCAGATGCGGTTGTCCCATCTTTTTCTATTATACTCCGTTTTCCAGCGTTGTGTAAAAAATCTTTCTTTTTGACCTCATCATGGTTTTATTCTCATCATACGAATAGGGTAGATGCAAAGCAGCTAAAACGATTGACAAGCGTTGCTAAGGCGGCTAATAATGAACCATAGGACTTTGTCATGGAGAGAGGAGAAAGCGATGCGTTCATCCACCATGCCAGCCATTACGCCGGCGTATGACCCTTGGGAAGCGTACGTCGATATTGAAGAATATGGAAAACTACAACTAACGAATATTGAGTTTACCACAACGACGCTTTGCAATATGCGCTGCGAGCATTGTGCTGTTGGCTATACGTTGACAATGAAAGATCCCGAGGCGCTGCCGCTTGACATGTTGCTCCGCCGGCTCGAGGAAATTCCGCATTTGCGGTCATTAAGCATCACCGGCGGCGAGCCGATGCTGTCATTAAAATCCGTCGAACAATACGTCGTTCCCCTTCTCCGCTACGCGCACGAGCGCGGGGTGCGGACGCAGCTTAATTCGAACTTGACGTTGGATTTGTCTCGCTATGAACCAGTCATTCCGTATTTGGATGTGCTCCATATCTCGCACAACTGGGGGACGGTCGACGACTTTGTCGAAGGTGGTTTTGCCATGATGGAGCGGAAGCCGACGCGCACCCAACGCGAGAAATACTTCCAGCGCATGCTTGACAATGCAAAAGCGCTGGCAAATGCCGGCGTGATGGTATCCGCGGAAACGATGTTAAACAAACGGACCGTCCGCCACTTGGAAGCGATCCACCGCCAAGTTGTCGAGGAAATGGGCTGCCGGCGCCATGAAATCCATCCGATGTATCCGAGCGATTTTGCCAGCGCTTTAGAGACATTGAGCTTGGACGAATTGCGCGAAGCGATTCACCATTTGCTTGACATTCGCGACGAAAACGTCTGGATGCTGTTTGGCACGCTGCCGTTTTACCCGTGCAGCGACAACGAAGAAGATGTGCGCCTATTGAAGCGGCTGTATGAAAGCAAAAACGTCACCGTGCGCAACGATCCGGACGGACGTTCACGGCTCAATGTCAATATTTTCACCGGCGATGTCATCGTCACCGATTTCGGTGATGAACCGCCGCTTGGCAACATCATTCACGATTCGCTGCCAGACGTGTATGACAAATGGCGGCGCTCAAAGCTTGCTAGGGAGCTTCTTTGCCACTGCCCGTCGGCACGCTGCCTCGGACCGAACGTCCTTGTGAAGCAGACGTATTACCGCGGCGTCGATTTTACGAAGCGGTCCGCGCGCATTGGCCGATAAAAAACGTCAAGGAGCTTTTCCTTGACGTTTTATCTTGGCTGTTCACTCACCACATACGACATGTACAGGCGATCCTGCACCGGAATCCACGCCCCAACCCCTCTTGTCGTCACGTTTTTGACGACAATTTTCTTTTTGTTTCCTTTGAGCACGACGTACACTTCCCCGTATGTTACTTTCCCTTTTTCATTCACCGCCGGAGCGTACGCGTACAAATAACCTATTTTTTTCGCCGGTACGTTGTACGGTTGGTCTTTTTTCGTGCCAAGGCCGACGACCGTGCTGAAAGAGAGCGGCAAGTTCGTCTTTTCCATCGCTTTGTTTAACATCATCCGCTTAACCGCGTCTTCATTCGGCACTTTCACCGTCAACCCGCCGCGGACGTATTTTTGCATTTCTTGTTTATAGTACAACTTTTGCGCCGTATCGCCGCCGCGGTTATCAAGGAAATTCGTGTTGACCTTTTGATATTCCCAGTTCGTCGACGTTTCGATCGACTGATAATTGAGCGGCCATTGGCCTAAATAAATCGTCGCCCTGAAGCCAACGGCCCATGGCGTGTCGGTCGCCGAAGATTCATTAAAGAGATGGATCAATTCGGGATTCTCAATTTTCACATTCGCCGATCTTAACAGCTGTTTTGTAAACGAGCTCGGTTCCAAATGCGGCAAATCTTGCGTCGGGTTCGGATACGTATTTTCTTTCGATATATCAATCACCGCACCGGGCGCCGGTTTGCCGGCAGCCGCCAGCGCCGAAAACGCCGCCGCATAAAGAAGAAGCACGCTCACGAACAGCGAAACAGCCCACTTTTTCATCGTCTTCACTCCTTTCTTCCCACGTTATTCACTGTTAGTTTCTTTCAAAATGCGCCGTTTATCCGCGGCGGCGAAAATTTTCCCCGTTTGGCGCTCCATTTCCCGCGCCCGCAAAAAAAAACACCCGGACGGCGAACGCCCGGATGCAGTCACTTACAGCAAGTAAAAACCGATGCCCATGATCGTATAGGCAGCGAGCAACGTCGCCCCTTCAAACCAGTTCGTATCACCATCATTTGACAGCACGATCATCAAAAGCACGGAAGCAGCCATCGCCACCAGCTCAGGAAGTGAAAAGACAAGCGGCATTTTTTCCGGAAACAAAAGCGAAACGAGCACAAGCACCGGCGCAACGAACATGGCGATTTGCAATGTCGAGCCGACGGCAATTTCCACCGCGACATTCATTTTGTTTTTGTACGCCATAATAACCGCGGAAGCGTGCTCCGCCGCATTGCCGACGATGGCCACGATGATGATCCCGATAAACAGCTCGCTCCAGCCGAATGACTCGGCGACCGTTTCAAACGTGTGAACGAGCCGTTCCGATAAATAGGCGACCGCAACCGTCGCCAGCGCCAAAATGGCGGTCGCTTTCCCTTTGCCCCATTCGGGCTCTTCATCTTCTTCCACTTCTTCTGATTTATGCTGATATACGCCGCGATGGGTGACAAGCCGGAAATAAAGGGCGGCGGCGTAAAGCAAGATCATGATGATCGAAATGCCAACGCTCAACGCAACTTGTTCGCTGTGATTCATATGCATGGTAAACACTTCCGGAATGACAAAGGCGATGAAGATGGCAAAAGTCAGCAGCCCGGCATTATGACGAGCATCATAAATGTTGAATTCTTGCCGCTTATATTTTAGTCCGCCGACAAAAAACGATAGCCCAGCCACCAAAAGCAAGTTCCCGAGCACCGAACCGGTTAAGGAAGCGAGCACGACGTCAACGAGTCCAGCCTGCAAGGCAAAAATGGAAATGATCAGCTCGACCGCGTTGCCAAACGTCGCGTTCAACAGCCCGCCAATGCGCGGTCCGGCGACGATCGCCAAGCTTTCCGTCGCTCGCCCCATATAGCTGGCGAGCGCAATGATCGTCAAACAGTACAGCACAAACATCAAGACAGTCGGCCAATGAAGAAACCCGCCGATGACCGACACCGGCACGCCGATCCATGTCATCCAAGCAAACACCTTGTTCATTTCTCTTCCACCTTTCCTCTTGATTGTTTTCGTTGCATTGACCGCCGTTTCTATGTACGATGGATAAGGGCATTCATTCGCCCTGGGAAACATCCGGCCTCGCTTGTTTGATCGGCCGGCGATTTCAACTGAAATGGGGATGCACGATGCGTTTTGCCATCTTAACCGGGATTGTCGCCGTCTCTGGTCTGTCGCAAGGGATGTTGCTGCCGCTTTTGGCGATGCTTCTTGATGAAAACGGCGTCTCTTCGTCCGTTAACGGGGCGCACGCCGCCGCCCTGTATATCGGCGTCTTGGCCATTTCGCCATTTTTGGAACGGCCGCTGAGACGCTATGGCTATCGGCTCCTCATTCTCCTTGGTGGTTTCATTGTAATATGTTCGCTTATTCTTTTTCCACTTTTTCCTTCACTTTTCTTTTGGCTTGTTCTTCGCTTTGCCATCGGCATCGGCGATCATATGCTTCATTTTGCGACACAAACGTGGATTACTGACTTTTCGCCGCCGGCTGAGCGCGGACGGCGATTGTCGCTGTATGGATGGGCGTTCGGCCTCGGCTTCACCATCGGCCCGCTGTTGGCTTCACTCGCTTCGGTCGAGAAGGCGCTTCCGTTTTATTTAGCCGCTCTCCTTAGTTTCGCCGGTTGGATCGGCGTCTTTTGGCTGCCGAACGAAAAACCAAAGCCGCTTGAACGTTCTTCGTCGACGGCCGGTCGGTTTATTGGCGCTTGGAAACAGGCGTGGCCAGCGCTTTTGTTGCCGTTTACCTACGGTTTTTTGGAAGCGGCCGTTCATTCCATCTTTCCGTTGTACGCCTTGCGCGAGGGGATGAGCGCAGAACAAATCGCCTTCATTTTGCCTTGTTTCTCATTCGGCGGCATCATCTTTCAGCTTCCGCTCGGAGCGCTCAGCGATCGGTTCGGGCGGCGCGAGATCATCACCGGTGCACTCTTGGCCGGCGCCGGTTGTTTTTTGATTGCCCTCACTGTCGGTGCGTCCACGGTTGGGTTGGCTGCCTGTTTGTTCACCGCTGGCATGTTTACCGGCTCGCTCTTCTCGCTCGGCATCGCCTATATGACCGACCTGTTGCCGAAAGAGCTGCTTCCCGCCGGCAATCTGTTGTGCGGGATGCTATACAGTCTCGGCAGCATGACAGGCCCGCCGCTTTCCGGCAGCGTGGTTGATCTCTCTGCTCGCGCCTTTTTCCTTGCGGTCAGCGCTGTCCTCCTCGTTCCGGCCATTTGCCTCGTCAGCCGCCGGGAACAGGAAACAGCAGCTTGACCGTTTTCTTGTTTTTTATTTTTTATTTTTTTCAAAAAAATCGTTGACCATTTTGTTCTTTCTGTTATATAATAAGATCAAGATATCAAGTTTCTGTTTTAAAACAGTATAAAGGAGTGGCGATCATGAGCAGAACGGAACGGAAAAATATGATTGAGTTTATCGAAAAAGTGCGGGGATTGTCGCGCGAGGAACTCGCCTATATGACCGATGCAGAAATTGAATACATTTATGAGCGCTATTACCACCATCACGAAGAAATCGTTGAATAAAGCGGCGGCGGCTCGATGTGCCTGCGTTTGCATGAAAGAAGGTGTCCCCAAAGGGGAGGGACACCTTTTTTGATTGCCGTATATACGCATTAAAACAACTGCCGGAACACGATATGTTGTGCTATGTTGAACGAAGAACCACCTTTTGAGACAGTTTCTTTCAATGATAGCCGTTTTGGCCGTTGGCGCTGCCACTCGTCTTATGCTTTGGTCTGTTTTTTCCTTTTTGCTTCGTGCCCCCGTCTTTTTTCGTATGTTTCGTCACCTTGATCCCCCCTATGCCAAGATCCCCTGCATTGTTACGATATCCCGTCTCGGCACCGTTTATGCATGCTAACGCTGCCATCTTTTCCCTTCGCGCTCACAGTCAAACATGGCGTTGAGTTCCCCCCCTAAGACAAGAATCATGCCGGACAAATAAAACCAAACCATCAACACGATCATCCCGCCAAGGCTGCCATACATCGCCGTGTAGTTGGCAAAGTTGTTGACATAATACGCGAACGCCAGCGACGTCGCAATCCAGCCGGCAGTGGCAAACAGCGCGCCGCGCACGACGTTGACGCAGCGAAGCTGTTTGTTCGGCGCGAAATAATAAAGGGCAGTAAAGACGGCAAACAGTAACAGCGAGCTCGTCACCCAGCGGAACGCATTCCAAACATCCAAAAACTGTTGCGACAACCCGAGAGCAGAGAACAAAAACAGTCCGATCATCCGCCCGAAGACCGGAAGCACGAGGGCGACAACAATAACGACGATCATGCCGAGCGTCAACACGACCGACAAGCTGCGGGCCACCCAAAATGGGCGGTCTTCCTCCACATCATAGGCACGGTTGAACGCCCGCATAATGGCGCTCATGCCGTTGGAGGCCGACCAGATGGCGCCGATGATGCTTAACGACAGCAACTCCCCGTTTTGCTCGTCCATGAGGCGGCGAACGTTCGCCTCAATCAGGTGAAGCGCCTCTTTCGGCGCATATTGTCGCACAACTTCGAGAACATCTTCGTGCGGAATCGGCAAATACGCTAATAGCGTCATTAAAAACAGCAAAAACGGAAAGAGCGACAGAAGAAAGTAATACGCCAATTCCGCCGACAAGCGCGGGATTTCATCTTCCGTAAAACGGCGGGCCAACTCACGGATGAACGCCAAATTTACGACCATCGGCCGCCCTCCTTCCCCGTTTTTCCCAAGACAGGTGCACCGCCCTCAAAGTCATTTTGTTTCCTCCGCACCAAGCCGATGGTCGCGGATGATCCTCTCAAGCAAATACTCGCACCCCGAGCGGACGAGGCGATACACTTCGGCAAAATTCCCGGTATAATACGGATCAGGCACATCGTCTTTTTCCCGGTCGGGAACAAAGTCAAGCAACCGGGCGAGCACCGCTTTCGAACGGGAGCCAGCCAATCGGCGCAAATCGTTCAAGTTGGCTGCGTCCATGGCGATGATGTAATCAAATTCTTCCAAGTCACGGTGGTTCACTTGCCGGGCGCGGATGCCGGAGTAGTCGATCTTGTTTTCAGTCAAAACCCTTCTTGTCCCCACATGCGGCGGCTCACCGACATGCCAGCTGCCTGTTCCCGCCGAATCAACGACAATCAGCCCGTCAAGCCCCCGCTCTTTCACCAAATGGCGGAAGACCGCTTCCGCCATCGGCGATCGGCAAATGTTTCCAAGACAAACAAACAGCACTTTAATCATCCAAACAGCCACCCCTCTCGCTATGTCCACGGTGCTTTCCACCGTTAGTTTTCCTTCTTTCCTTTTCATCTAGCCCCTTTTTGGCCCTAGAAGGAAGGTCGGTGATGTAACGAAAAAACACTCCAGGGGGGAGCTTTCGCGAATGGATCAACAACTCTTCCGCGCGTTCACGACAACCATTTTGAAGAAAACGCGGTGTTTCACCAACCTTCTACACTGGCACTATGCATGTGCACCTACATTTTACCACATCATCCGTTTTTCATCAGAAAAGCAAGCCATGCAATCTCTCCCCATTCTTCCTGCACCTATGGTACAATACATAGTAACTTGCCATGAAAGGAGCAAACCAATGGATTTATCAAAACGGTCGGCGGAAAACGTCGCCTACATGATCGAACAGCTGAAGCAAAAGTTGAAAGTGCTGAACTTGGATGCCATCAAGCCGTCCCATTTTTCCGAGGAATGGTACGATGAATTGAGAGACATTTACGAGATGGTGATGAAACGCGAGACGTTCAGCCCAAGCGAAATGCAGGCGATTGTCGAAGAGCTCGGAAGCCTGCGCAAAAAATAACGTTCCCATCTGCTGCTAGGCAGGCAATGCAGCTGTTTCGCATAAAAACAATTCCTATCGAAAAACTATGATTGACATTATCGTCAATTGTGCTAAAATTTTAATCAATTAAATGACATGCGTTGCATACGTTGCTCGGGAGTGAGGGAGGAATTGGCTCAATGAACTCCGACAACCTGCCACCTATAGCAAAGTGCCAATTCCAGCTAAAGAAGATCTTTAGTAAAATAAGGGGCGCCCTTTCTCCCGCTCTTTCTGGTTAATGCAAGGAAGGATTTTTGCCGCCGAATTGCCGTTTGGCCGCTATATATCCGACTAATTATGTGGATTTTCTTTGATTTTATGAGGAGGAGAAACCGATGCTCACGTATGATCAGTGGGAAACGGCGGAAAAACCGTCTTTTCCGTTCGATAATGAAACAAAAGGGGCTCTTGACGTCCTCGCTTGGGCGTATCGCGAATACGGCGATGAGATCGTATACGCGTGCAGCTTCGGTGTTGAGGGGATCGTGCTTATTGATCTCATCTCCCAAGTCAAGCCGGATGCGGAAATCGTATTTTTGGACACTGGTCTGCATTTCCGGGAGACGTATGATACGATCGCAAAAGTGAAAGAGAAATATCCGGCGCTTCGCATCGTGATGAAACAGCCGCGCCTAACGTTAGAAGAACAAAAGGCGCAATTTGGCGACGAGCTTTGGAAACGCGACCCGAACAAATGCTGTGAGCTGCGCAAAGTCATTCCGCTGCGCGAGGTGCTGACCGGGGTGACGGCGTGGATTTCCGGCTTGCGCCGCGAACAATCGCCGACGCGGCGGCATGTCGAGTACATCAACAAAGACGACAAATTCCGTTCTATTAAAGTTTGTCCGCTCATTCACTGGACGTGGAAGGATGTATGGAATTACGTGTATCAACACAACCTTCCGTACAATGTACTTCATGACCACGGCTACCCGAGCATCGGCTGCGCCCCGTGCACGACGCCGGCTACAGATCCGAACGACTTGCGCTCCGGGCGCTGGGCCGGCCAAGGGAAGACGGAATGCGGTCTTCATCTCGCTTAAGGAGAGAAAAACGATATGCTCCTTGCCATTGCTTTGATCGCATCCTTTTTCTTCGCCATGAACATCGAGGCGAGCGGCGCGGCGGCCTCGATGGGCGTCGCTGATGAATCGGACGCCATTCCGATTCGTCAAGCTGCTGTTTGACAGCGACGTCTATACGGTCATCGCCATCTTGAGCGTCTGCTTGGCGACGCTTGGCGTCATCAGCTTAAAAAAACGGTCGCCGAAGAAGAACGTTCGCTTCACGAACATGGCGGCGGCATTTAATTAACATCTATCAATCTAGGAGGTTATGAACATGAGCTTAAGCACCCCGCATGGCGGTACATTAATCAATCGTTGGAATCCGGACTATCCGCTTGATGAGGCGACCAAAACGATCGAGCTCTCCAAAGCCGAACTGAGCGACTTGGAGCTAATCGGAACGGGCGCCTACAGCCCCCTCACTGGTTTTTTAACGAAAACGGATTACGACGCGGTTGTTGAAACAATGCGTCTTTCTGACGGCACCGTCTGGAGCATTCCGATCACGCTTGCAGTGACGGAAGAGAAAGCGAAAGAGCTTTCGGTAGGCGACAAAGCGAAACTTGTTTATGGCGGCGACGTCTACGGCGTCATTGAGATTGCTGACATTTACCTCCCGGACAAAACGAAAGAAGCGAAGCTCGTTTATAAAACGGATGAACTTGCTCACCCAGGCGTGCGCAAACTGTTTGAAAAGCCGGATGTGTATGTCGGCGGGGAGATTACGCTTGTCAAACGGACCGACAAAGGCCAATTCGCCGCGTTTTATTTTGATCCAGCGGAAACGCGGAAAAAGTTTGCTGAGTTTGGCTGGAACACCGTTGTCGGCTTCCAAACGCGCAATCCGGTTCACCGCGCCCATGAATACATTCAAAAATGCGCGCTCGAGATCGTTGATGGCCTGTTTTTAAACCCACTCGTTGGCGAAACGAAAGCGGACGATATTCCGGCTGACATCCGGATGGAAAGCTATCAAGTGCTGCTGGAAAACTATTACCCGAAAGACCGCGTTTTCCTCGGCGTCTTCCAAGCTGCGATGCGCTATGCCGGTCCGCGTGAAGCCATTTTCCACGCGATGGTGCGCAAAAATTTCGGCTGCACGCACTTCATCGTCGGCCGCGACCACGCTGGTGTCGGCAATTATTACGGTACGTATGATGCGCAAAAAATCTTCTTGAACTTTACGGCTGAAGAGCTTGGCATTACGCCGCTCTTTTTCGAACATAGCTTTTACTGCACGAAATGCGAAGGGATGGCATCGACAAAAACGTGTCCGCATGACGCGAAATACCATGTCGTCCTTTCCGGCACGAAAGTTCGTGAAATGCTGCGCAACGGCCAAGTGCCGCCGAGCACGTTCAGCCGTCCGGAAGTGGCCGCCGTCTTGATCAAAGGGCTGCAAGAACGCGAAACGGTCGCCCCGTCAGCGCGCTAAAGGAGGATCGCGATGAGCACGAACATCGTTTGGCATCACACATCGGTCACAAAAGAAGACCGGCGCAAGCGCAACGGCCATCATAGCGCCATCCTTTGGTTCACCGGGCTGTCCGGCTCCGGCAAATCGACGGTGGCCAACGCCGTCTCCAGACGACTGTTTGAGCTCGGCATTCAGAATTACGTCTTAGACGGCGACAACATCCGGCACGGGCTCAATAAAGATCTCGGCTTTTCCGCCGCCGACCGGACGGAAAACATCCGCCGCATCGGCGAAGTGGCGAAGCTGTTTGTCGACAGCGGCCAGTTTGTGCTGACGGCGTTCATCTCGCCGTTTGCCGAAGACCGGGCGCTCGTCCGCCGCTTAGTCGAAGAAGACGAGTTCATCGAAATTTACGTCAACTGCCCGCTTGAAGAATGCGAAAAACGCGACCCGAAAGGGCTGTATCAAAAAGCCCGCCGCGGGGAAATCCGTGAATTTACGGGCATCGACTCGCCGTACGAAGCGCCGGAAGCACCGGAGCTGACGATCGAAACACACCGTTATTCGGTTGACGAATGTGCCGAGCAAGTGCTCGCCTACCTGCGCAAGCGAGGAATGATCCCGGCCGCGAAAACAGACTAATTCCCTCATCCCCTGCCAAAAAAGAACGGGAGGTCATTTGACAAGGTCGTTTTCATCCCAAGGCAGACCATTTACAATAAAAGCAGCCGAGCATCCATGCCGCTTTCCGGCGGCTGGCTGAATCATGCACGAAGGGGCTGAAACAACGATGGGCAAAGTGTATCTTGTCGGCGCCGGCCCCGGCGACCCGGAACTCATTACCGTCAAAGGATTAAAATGCATCCAGCAGGCGGATGTCATTTTGTACGACCGTCTCATCAATGAAGAGTTGCTTTCATATGCCAAGCCGGACGCCGAACTCATCTTTTGCGGCAAGCTGCCCGGCTTCCATGCCATGCAGCAGGAAACGATCAACCATGCGCTCGTCTGGCATGCCAAAAAAGGAAAAACGGTCGTCCGCTTAAAGGGCGGCGATCCGTTCGTGTTCGGGCGCGGCGGCGAAGAGGCCGAGGCGCTGGCCAAACATGGGATCGAATTTGAGATCGTTCCCGGCATCACCTCCGCCATCGCGGCGGCGGCTTATGCCGGCATCCCTGTCACCCATCGCGCGTTCAGCTCAAGCGTCGCCTTTGTCACCGGGCATCGGCGCGACGGAAGTCGTGACGAGATCAAATGGGAAAGCCTCGCCAAAGGCATCGATACGATCTCCATTTACATGGGGGTTCATCACTTGCCATACATTTGCGGCCAGCTGATGAAATATGGAAAAGCGCCGGAGACGCCGGCGGCGGTCATCGAATGGGGAACGACAACTGCTCAGCGCACCGTCACCGGCACGCTCGCGACGATCGCGGCCGTCGTCGCCAAAGAAAACATCCAAAATCCGAGCATGATCATTATCGGAGACGTCGTCCGGCTGCGGGCCAACATTCAATGGTTTGAGCAGTTGCTCGCGTCATCCGCAGCCGCTGGCGCAACATCGTGAGGCGATGGCGATGGAAGCTGTTTTGTACGTCAGCCACGGCAGCCGCATTGCCGCTGCGCGCCATGAAGCGGCGCGTTTCGTCGAACAGTGCCGGAGGACCATCGATATTCCGATTCAAGAGCTATGCTTTGTCGAGCTCGCGGAACCGGACATTGTCACCGGCGTTGACCGTTGTGTCGCCCAAGGGGCGACACGCGTCATCGTCGTTCCGCTTCTCCTTCTTTCCGCAGGGCATGCCAAACACGATATTCCAGCGGCATTGGACATCGCGAGACGGCGCCATCCGTCCGTTGATATCCTCTGCGGCGCTCCGTTCGGCGTCCATGAAACAATGATCGACATCATTATCGACCGCATCAGCGAACAGTCCGCACCGCTTGACGGCGAATCGATGATCCTTCTTGTCGGCCGCGGCAGCAGCGATCCCGACACGAAACGCGACATGTCCGCCATCGCCGCACTTTTAAAAGAAAAAACAAACGTGCCGCACGTGGACGTTTGTTTTCTCGCTGCCATCCGCCCGACGCTTGATGAAGGGCTCGAACGAGCCCATGCATCGGCGTATCGGCGTGTGTTTGTCGTCCCGTACTTATTGTTTACCGGCGTCTTAATGAAAACGATCGAACGGAAGTTGCAAGGGTTCTCTGTTTCCGACAAGCAGTGGCGTTTATGCTCTTACCTAGGCTATCACCCGCGGCTTGTGCTGCACATTCAACAACAAGTATCATCGCTATCATCCGTAAAAAAAGGAGCTTGAACCATCAAGCTCCTTTTTTCATGTACTTTCGACCTCATCTATTATATGATAGAAGCAGAACAACCGTGATAAAGGAGGACTCATCGGCGTGAAAAGAGTTCATGTCATCGTGGAAGGGCGCGTGCAAGGCGTCGGGTTTCGATACTTCGTCCAACACGAAGCATTGAAGCGCCAGCTGACCGGTTGGGTGAAAAACAATGATGACGGAACAGTGGAAATGGAAGTTCAGGGGAATGAAAGCGCCCTTCAACTCTTTTTGAACACCATTGAAGCCGGAACGATGTTTGCCAAAGTCGCCCGCATGCACATCGAGCCGCACGATGTCCGCCCCGATGAAAAACAATTTCGCATTATGTACGGGAGCGGCTTTTGACAACTAGGCTCATCCCCTCAAGCAGCGGCCTTCCCGGCTTTTTCAGCCATCGAGCCGACAGAAGCGCCGGCCCGCTCGCCAAAATCCGAAGGGACAGCGTCTCCCTTGCTTTTCTGACCGCCAAACCAAAAACGGTGCTGCCTTTCCCGCTCTTCTCGCCGCTCGATTACGCCGGCCGCAAATGCGGCGCTGCATAATGGAAACATGTTTCCAAAATGGCCATGTTCGCCTGTTCATTTTTTCGCCGCGCTTCGCGACAAAGCGGGTCGAACACGTCGACAGCGGATGGCGGGTACTCGCCGCATATGTCTACGCCGAGCACTTTTTTATGGAATAAGAGCAATCGGAGGCAGGCGAGCAGCCGGGATAGCGGAATCACTCCTTGATCCCAGTTCGTGACCGCGTCTTCGCGGCGAAGAGCGTCTTTATCGATGCTGATATAGATGCTTCCGGTCGGGATGGTCTCGATGAGCGCTTTTGGCCATTCATCATGATCATCAAATGGAAGAACAGTCATGTTCGGAGATAAACGGAGTTGATGCGAAGAAGCAGTTGGGCCAACGATAACGACTTTTTGCAGCCGCGGATGCTTAAGTGCATAGGAGACCCATGAGCCGCACGAAATGACATCATCTCCTTCTTCAGCATCCGTATGGCGGTCAAAAAGAACGAGCGTAAACGGTTCGTTGATCTCTTTAAGCAATAAATATGTGACATAATGGTAGTTTCCGCTGCCGATCAGCACCGCCCCGCGCTTCCGCCGCCGCTCAAGCCGCCGCTCAATTTCAGCAAGCGCCACTTCGCTGCAATACAAATTCGTCTCCGGTACATCAGTGAGATCGACCCATTCGTGCGGAAACTGAAACAGCCGCTTTTGCGGCCGGTACACGCCGTCAAAATTAAGCATCGTGACACCATTGCCTTGAAACCCCATCGATCATCACCTTTCTTTCGTTGAATCAGCATTCAACGCTTTGTAGGTGCGGATGAGTCCAAGATGTGTCTCTATTTTGATTATACAATAGAAGTCGAAATATTTCCGCTCACACGCCTCGGTCATGTACAATAATAGAAAAACAAACAGCAAGGAGGGAGCCGCTTGCAACCGATCGACACGGCCGCCGTGCAAGAGGCGCTGAATCGTTTTGCCAATCGTGACGTGTATATTCATTTGGAAACGACGAACGGAGCATACGCCTCCCATCATAACGAAGGCTTTTATTCCGTCGGCGCCTACATCCGCAACGCCTGCATCCGCTTCACCCGCGGCAAGATCACCGGCCCCGGGCCATACCGCGTCGGACTGAAGCTTGATCTTGGCTGGGTGTACGCAGAAGGGCTGACCCATTGGGAATGGACAGAAAAAGGACAATTACTGTTGGCAGGCCATGATGATCAAGGGAAATTGGCCGTCGCCCTCGAACTAAGCGACGAACCGTTTGTGTAAGGAGGGAGTTCCGTTGAACGAACGACATGTGCTCGTTGTTTTTCCCCACCCAGACGATGAAGCGTTCGGCGTGTCGGGAACGATTGCCGAGCATGCGCAAAACGGCACGCCGGTGACGTACGCTTGCTTGACGCTCGGAGAAATGGGGCGCAATATGGGCGTGCCTCCGTTTGCCAACCGCGAAACGCTTCCACACATCCGCAAGCAAGAACTGGAGGAAGCATGCCGCATTCTCGGCATTCATGATTTGCGCCTGCTCGGCTATCGCGACAAGACGGTCGAGTTTGAGGATGAAGAAGAGCTGGCTGACCGGATCGCCGCCATCGTGGCGGAAACGAATCCATCGCTTGTCATTACGTTTTACCCCGGCTACAGCGTCCACCCCGACCATGATGCGTGTGGAGCCGCTGTCATCCGCGCCTTAAAGCGCTGGCCGAAAGAAGAACGGCCAACCGTCCATTGCGTTGCGTTTGCGAAAAACTGCGAACAAGACCTTGGCCAGCCGGATGTCGTGCGCGATGTCAGCTCGGTGATCGATACGAAGCTGGCCGCCATTCGCGCCCACCGTTCGCAAACCGAAGGACTGATGCAGGCGGCATCCAAACGCGGCGATGCGCTTGCTTGGCTCAAAACGGAACGGTTTTGGACGTATCGGTGGGATGACTAAACGTATACAGGCGCCGGCCGCACCTCCAAGCTGGCTGAACCGGCACGGCCGGCCCGCCGCCGAAAAAAGGAAGCCCGCCTTTCACGTGAGGCTTGGGCGCCTTTTTCGTTGGCATAGGCAGTGAAGAAAACACCAGCCCGCCCAACCGAATCCGGAACAGGCATTGTTTCCGCTGGAATGTTTCAGATGGGTTGCAATCCGAAAGCGGCCTCGGCGGCCAGATCCCCTTTCAGCACGGTGACGGCTTTTCCTTCGAGCTGAACCCTCTCGCCTGCCACCATCACCCGCACAATGCCGCCTCGGGCTGAAGCTTGGTAGCCGACTAACGTCGTTTTCCCAAGCTTGTCCGCCCAATACGGCCCGAGGCAACAGTGAGCGGAGCCGGTAACCGGGTCTTCCGGCACACCGAGAGCTGGAAAAAAGGCCCGCGATACAAAATCCATTTCTTCTGCCGTTGAACGGCTTGTCACAATGATGCCGCGCGCATCTACTTCTTGAAGCAGGCGGAAATCCGGGGTCAGTCTGCGTACCTCCTGTTCTGAGCCGATTTCCACCAAATAATCGAACCGGTTGCGCCCGATAAACAGCGGTTCAGCTGGCAAGGCACCAACAAGCGCAGCAGGAGGCGACTCAACCCGCACTGGCGTTTCGTTCGGAAAATCGAGCCGAATCCAACCATCGTTGTTTATAGCCGTCAATACTCCGCTGTTCGTGAAAAAGGCAATCGCTTCATCTCGGCGGTGTTCCCCGCGCTCCCACAGCACATGGGCACTCGCCAAAGTTGCATGGCCGCACAAATCAACCTCTGCTTTAGGGGTAAACCAGCGCAGACGATAGCCGCCCTCATGTGGAACTAAAAAGGCCGTCTCAGACAAATTCATTTCTGCGGCAACACGCTGCATCCACTCATCCCCAACCGGCTGCGGCAACAAGCAGACGGCTGCCGGGTTGCCGGCAAACGGCCGGTCGGTGAACGCATCGACAATATACATCGGAATGTTCATTGCTCTTCCCCTCTTTCCCCGTTTCGTTTTTTTTCGTTCGCCAATAGCTGAGCCAACTCTTCATCCCATCGGCCGCGCTGCCGGAAGGAATCAGCAGCGAGCGCCTGAAACAGCCGCTTCCGTCCCTCGGCGTCCTCCACTTCGCGCAATACGATGCCGCGGGCCCGTTGCAAAAACTCAAGATACGGCCTGTACTCTTCGCCATACTTCTCCTCAAGCTCGCGGCGAATGCGGCGAGCAACCGCCGGACTTGCCCCCCCGGTCGACACGGCAATTGTGAGCGGACCGCGGCGGACAACAGCGGGAACGTGAAAATCACACCGCTCCGGATCATCCACGACATTTACGAGTTGACCGGGTGCTGCTGCTTGCGTCACCGCTTCATTCACCTTGCGATCGTTCGTCGCGGCAATCACCAAAAAGGCCCCCGCCAAATCGTCTCGGTCAAACCGCTTTTTCTTCCAAACGATCATCCCCCCCGCGGCCAACGCTTGAAGCTCCGGCTCCGCTTCAGGCGCAATCATCACGATTTCCGCCCCTGCCTCTAACAATCCATGAATTTTCCTTGCCGCCACCTTCCCGCCGCCGACAACGACCGCCCGGCGGCCGCGAAGCTGAAGAATCACTGGATATCCCATCGCTTTCTCCTCCCGCAATACAGACGCTCCTTTGGCCGGTTTTGGGCCCGATCCTCTCGACCAACGAACACGGCTCTTTTCCTTGATCGCTTGCACTCGAGCTGTGAACTGTTGACGAAGCCATTGTCCGCCGCAACATTCGCTGAAAAGCAAGATGAAGAAAAAAAGAAGCCGTGCATCGAACACGGCCTTTTTCTTCATTATATCATCCTTGTTTCACTTCCTGAAGCCATTTCGCCAACCGTTCATTTTTCTTTTTCATATGATCGAGCCATTGCGGGAGCAGTTTTTTCATGGCCTCCTGATCATTGTTCTCCATAGCCTGTCTCGTTTGTTCATGAAGCAGATGAAGCTGCTGTTTTTCTTCTTTCGTCATCCACTGTTTCTTTTTATGTAACTGTTTCCATTCTTTCTTAAACTGTTCTTTTGTGATTTTTTTATCGACTAGCTGATCGATGAGCCGGTCAAGCGCTGCTTCGCGCTCTTTTTTCATCTTTTTGCACTTTTCTTTGATGGCCTGTTTCACATTTTCATCGTTCAACTGCTGACGCAACGCGTTCCGCTCATCCAGCACTTTTTTCCATTCTTCTTCCTGCTCAGGCGTATATTTTTGGACCATCTCCATCCACTTTTGCTCGTCAAGTCCCTCATGCTTCCACATATGGCCGACCGGCAAATGCACATCGCCCCCCCCCCCGCCTGCATGGCTTCGAGCAGACACCCATGACGGCATCGCCAGAACGAGCGAAGCAAAAAAGGCAACCCATAATTTTCTCATCATGTGCACTCCTTTTTTCATTTCATTCACGATCCATCAACGACTAGACAGCTGGGATCAATCATTCTTTATTTTCCCTCCTTTGCGCTGCCTCCTTTCCGATCATTTACTCCTTCCTTATTTTCCCCGTTTTTTGGACATCTTTGCATAAAAAATGAGGAAACCCGCAAAAAAATCGTGTTTCCTCAGGATATTAAGGAATCGTCTAGCGAAATTTCTCTTCAATGCGCCGCCCGTAGTCGCGCAATGCCTTCGAGTTTGTCTGCCCCCGTTTCTTCATCAGTTCCGCAAACCGAAGCTGCTTTTCCGTCCGCTTTTTCTCCAGCTCCCGTTTTTCCTCATCATCCTCGCAGCAACGAAGCAAGTCCTCGAGCGTCAAAAGCTCTTTGCGCAGCTCCGCTTCTTCCCTCACATAGCCGGCGTTTTTCAGCAGCAAATACCCGAGTCGCAGCTCCTCCGGAATGCGGGAAAGGTCTTCAATCTCAAGCGGTTTGCCGAAGCCGGGCAAGTTGTCGAACTCGCCGTTTTTCATCGCCTCGCGAATTTTCTCCTCGGCGATGCGCCAAAATCCGTCCATGTTACGTCAGCTCCTGTGCCTGCCGCCTCACGCGCTGCTCGTTTAAAAACCGGACGAGCTCGTCATACGGAAGCGGCGGGGAAAAATAATAGCCTTGCGCCTCGTCGCACCGTTTTCCTTGCAAATAAGCCGCTTCGGTCTCCGTTTCGACCCCTTCAGCCAGCACCTTTACACCTATATTATGCCCGAGGCGGATGATCGCCGGCAAGATGACATCTTTTTTTCCTTGAATATGCTGAACGAACGAACGGTCGATCTTCAGCCGATCGATCGGCAAATCCGTCAAGTAGCTGAGCGAACTGTAGCCGGTGCCGAAATCATCCATGCTGATCGTCACACCAAGCCCCTTCAGTTTCGAGAGAATATCAAGCGCACGTTCTGTATCCATGGTCATCCGCTCCGTAATTTCCAGATCTAAATGGTGCGGCGGCAGCCCGGCGTCGGCGAGCAGGCGGGCGAGTTTATCCACAAATCGGCGGCTTTCAAATTCATATGGCGATAAGTTGATGGAAACGGACAAGTCAGGAAAACGATCAAGCAGTTGCTTCGTCTGTTCACAAGCCGTGCGGATGACCCATTCGTTGATCGGGATGATCATGCCGGTCTGTTCGGCAACAGGGATAAACAATGACGGCGAAACCATCCCTTTTTCCGGATGGCGCCAGCGAATCAACGCCTCCATGCCGATCACTTGCTGGTCGTGAAGCCGAATTTGCGGCTGATAGTATAATTCAAATTCCTCATTTTCAAGCGCACGCCGCAAGTCGCGTTCCATCGCCATCTTTTCATGGAGACGAATCGCCATCGGCTCAGTGAAAAAGAGAAAATCGCTCGCCGCTTTTTTTCGCACCTCGTAGCGAGCAATATCCGCCTTGCGAATCAACGTTTTTGCATCCTCCCCATCTTTTGGGTAGACGCTGATGCCGATGTTCACGGTCACATACAATTCCATCCCATTGACGACAATCGGTTCGTCGGCCACCTCAATGAGCTGTTTCGCCATTTCTTCAGCCTTTTGATGTGTGCTGTTTGACACTACTGCGATGAACTCATTCCCGCTCCAGCGCCCGATGGCCATTCCTTGCTTTTCTTTCCATTCTTGCGCCAAATGGAGGAGCACTTCGTCCCCGACAGCGTAGCCATAAAAATCGTTGATCGTTTTAATCCCACTCACTTCTAAAAATATGACTGCCATTTCATGACGATGCTGTTTCGCCTCAGCAAGGCAACGCTCCACCGCTTTATACATCGCCTCCTTGTTCGGCAGCCCGGTCAGTTCGTCATGGTTGGCGATATAACGAATCCGCTCTTCGTTTTGTTTTTGTTCTGTCAAATCGCGGACAGCGGCCACCGTCACTTTTTCCCCTTCATAATCGTAGCGGCGCCGGACGATTTCCGCCGGAAATGCGGTGCCGTCTTTTCGGCGCAGCTCGATTTCAAAGCGCTCCGGTTCCTCATGCGGACGATTCAGTTTCATTGACCCGTCAACGACTAAATCCCCGATCGGCAAATGAATCAGCTCGCTTTCCGAATAGCCGAGCAGGCGGCACGCCGCTTCATTGACCTCAACGACTTTCCCGTGCGCATAGACGATCAGCCCTTCCATCGTCATTTCCGCCAGCCGCCGCAGCCGATGCTCGTTGGATGCGAGCGTTTTTTTATAGACAGCCAACGCCTTCCGTTCCATTTGTTGATGCAAAGCGAGCAAATAGGCAACCGCTGACGCCAAAAACATGGCCATCATCGTCCACATCGCCTGTTGCCGCCCTCGCTGCAAATGTTGCTCATACGTTTTGGCATCAAAATCGATGCCAACAACCGCATCCACCGTCCCGTCCGGTTGACGGATCGGCATAAACGCGCTGATGCTTCTTCCCCATTCGTCTGTTGTCGGGTGCTGTTCCATCGCAAACCGGCCGCGGAACGCCTCTTCGATCTCTGGAAAATGGCGGCGGTAAACCGTCCCAGGCGGAACAGCTTGTTCCTTTTGGCCGTCGATGCGGCCGTTCCGATTGTAGTCAGTCGCTGGCGCTGCAACGAAATATAGCTCACCGCGCTCATTCTTTTTTAACGTATACACGCTCAACACGCGGCCGTAATGTTGCCAACGCTCCAGCACCGCCATCACCACGTGATACGCAGGCAGATGTTCCGCCCTTTCATCGAGCCGTTCGTGCCCCATGGCGACCAAATCGCCGGCGATCATGCCGGCGATTTGCTTTGCGGCTTCCTCATATTCACGATGTTCTTGTTTTTCAGCATAATTGATATAGATCATCCCTGCCCCCAAAAAAAGCAGGGAAACGGTGGCAAACACAACAGTCAGTCTCGGCGCCGCCAGCCATGGGATGCCTCCCCAATGCCGTTTTGCCATCCAATGGCCGTATACATAGACACCGCCGACCGTCAAAAAAAGGCCCAAGATATACAAGATATATTCAAGTTGATTCGACATCATCCATCACCGTCATCGATTCTTCGACGCTTTGCTTTCATTATAAGACGGCCATTCTTCGCGCTGCCTCCCTCCACCGTTCCTATTTGTTCGACAGCTTACGACATTCATCTGTCGGTCATAGGACTTGGGTATGAGACACCGTTTCCACGCTTGCGGCCATAAATCCAGGTCGGCCGAAACGAAAATATCTATCTATTGGTATAAGCCTTTAGGACGAGGTGCTATATTGTATCTATTCAGCCCAGTACTAGCGAGATTTTCAGAATCCAGCACCAATAGGGCATTCCCAGTATCGAAAATGCCCTAGGAGGAATGGAGAATCGTTTGAAGAGGCTCTCCGCTTAGAAGTCTTTGCAACGATTCCCACACCGGCTTTCCGTGTTTTTGCAGGGTGGAAACGACGCTGCGGATGACACAGAAAGCCTCGGCATCGTCTTCCTGACGAAACGTTCCAGAGATTTTTTGTTTGACTTTCACCATCCGTAAATCGCGTTCGGCTTGGGTATTGTCAAACGGCACTTCTTTCTTGCGCAGGAAGAGCAGCGMTTCTTGCTTGCGCTTTTAGATGCGAAGGATGAAATTTTACGATTTGCTGACACCTAGAT